>JAQUXV010000391.1 GCA_028692205.1 Eubacteriales bacterium | reverse complement strand
CCACCGCAAGCGCCGAGCTTCTGCCGCAGGGAGCGGATGTGAACATCCACGGTACGGGTATCCCCCGCGAAGCCCAGCCCCCAAACGTCGTCCAGCAGCACTTCGCGCGTTACGGCTTTGCCTGTGTGTACCATCAAAAAAGAGAGCAGTTCAAATTCCATGTGGGTCAGCGTCACGTTTTCGCCGTCAGCCGAAACCAGATGCCGCTCCCGGTCCAGCGTGAGGCTGCCGATGCTCAGCACCTGCGGAGGCTTGGCTTCCTGGCTGCGGCGCAGCAGCGCACGTACGCGGGCCAACAGCTCCATGATGCCGAACGGCTTGGAAAGGTAATCGTCCGCGCCGGCATCCAGCCCGCGCACCTTATCCATTTCCGCGCCCTTGGCCGTGACCAGTATGACGGGAAGACGCTTGGTACGGGGGTCGCGCCGAATGCTCTGCAGCAGGGTTACGCCGTCCTCGCCGGGCAGCATAACATCCAGCAGAACCAGGGTCGGGACTGTTTTCTCCAACGCGGTGCGGAAAACGGCGGTGGTGGGGAACCCCTCCGCCTCAAAACCGGCCTGCCGCAGGGCGTACAGCTCCAGATCGCGAACGCCGTCGTCGTCTTCCACTACATGGATCATTGAAGCACTTCTCCTTTATACAAGCCGGTTACAGAGTATTCCACCCATTCGGCGATGTTGGTGGCGTGGTCGCCGATGCGTTCGAAGTATTTTGCGATCATCAAAAGATCCAGCGCCTCGCTGCCGCGGGTGGAATCCGCCGCCAACAGCTCAATCAGCTCCCGCTTTACATCGCAGAACAACTCGTCCACCGTGTCGTCGCTGGCAATCACATCGCGCGCCAAATCCACGTCCCGGCGCACATAAGCGTCAATGGCGCGGTGTACCATGTCGATCGCTGCGCGGCTCATGGCGCCGAAGTGCTCCGGCTGCATGGCGGCGGAATAGTCCATCATGGTTACGATTTCGCTGATATCCGCGGCATGGTCGCCAATGCGCTCCATATCGGTGATCATTTTCAGCGCCGAAGAAACCACACGAAGGTCGTGCGCCACAGGCTGCCGCGTCAGCAACATCCGCAGGCAAAGGCTTTCGATTTCACGTTCCTTTTTATCCACCTGAGAGTCGGCTTCGATGGTCGCTCTCGCCTTGGCAAGATTGGCGGTTTGCAATGCGTCGCACGCGTTTTCGATGGTGGTTTCGATCATCGTGCCCATCTCGATCATTTGTGCGTTCAAAATATCGACTTCTTCATCGAAACGATTTTTCATCAGCCGAACCTCCCTGTGATATAATCCTCGGTACGTTTGTCCACCGGCATGGAGAAGAGTTTTTCCGTGGCGCCGTATTCCACGATTTCACCGAGAAGGAAGAACGCTGTGGAATCGCTGACGCGCAGCGCCTGCTGCATGTTGTGCGTCACCATGACCAGCGTGTAATCCTTTTTCAGCTGCATGGAAAGCTCCTCGATTTTACCGGTGGAGATGGGGTCCAGCGCGCTGGTGGGTTCATCCATCAAAAGCACTTCGGGCTGCACGGCCAACGCCCGCGCGATGCAGAGGCGCTGCTGCTGGCCGCCGGACAACCCCAGGGCGCTTTTATGCAGCCGGTCTTTCAACTCGTCCCAGATCGCCGCGTCAACCAGCGATTTCTCCACGATTTCGTCCAACATGGCTTTACGGCGTACGCCGTGAGTGCGCGGACCGTACGCAACGTTGTCGTACACGCTCATGGGAAACGGGTTTGGCTTCTGGAACACCATACCAACGCGTTTTCGAAGGAGATTAACGTCCAAGTCTCCATAAATATCTTCGCCGTCGAGTGTTACGCTTCCTGTTATTCGACAGCCCTGTACTAAATCGTTCATCCGGTTCAGCGCTTTGAGCAACGTGGATTTGCCACAGCCGGAAGGACCGATGAAGGCTGTAATCCGGTTTGCGTCGATGGACAGATTAACATCCTTCAGGGCTTGAAAATCGTCATAATATAAATCTAGATGTGAAATTTCGATTTTGCTCATGGCTGCTCCTTAATGGTTATTCGGGGTTTTGGCCGCTGGTATGCCCGTGGCTCGCGAACGGAGGCGTGTTGCCAACACCACGGGGGAAAGGCTGGCCCGCCGGAGAAGTACCTGTGAGCAGGCCCCGCAAATGCAGTGTTCATAGCCTTCCTGATCACTCCATAACAGTAGAAAAAACTTGTAAGCGAGACGTATTCGAAATGTAAAATCCACGTTAAATTTAAAAATGAGACGGCGAAGGGTAAAGCGACGGTTAAGTTTGGGGTTTTAACGCATCGTTTACACCGGATGAACCCCGGCTTTACATTCGCTTGCTACAATCATACCGGGATTGCGCAGGGCATGCGTGGCAGGCCGAGGCGCTTTCCGGAGGCGATGAGAGCACGACGGTTCGCCTGCCGTGCTCCAAAGCGGTTATAGCTTGTTTGCAGTCAGAACAGCTAGCGCGCGAAACGCCGCGAAAGAGATTCTTTCGCGGCGTTTTGCGGTATTTACAGCTCACGGTACTGCTTGGGCGTATAGCCCATGAAGCGTTTGAAAACGGTAGTGAAATGCCCCTGCGAGGAGAAACGATAGAAGGCGGCGATATCGGGGATGGTATCGTCGCTGTAGCGCATAAAGTGTGCCGCTTCCTCCACGCGACGGCGAAGAATGAAGTGATGCATCGCCTCGCCGGTTTCCTGTTTGAAACGCTTGCTTAAATAGTCCGGATTCACAAACACGCTTGCGGCGATGGCTGGAGTATCCATCGGCTCGGAAAGATGTTCGTCGATATAGGCGATGGTTTGGCGAATCAGGCGGGAATACCGCTGGGTTTGCGTACGCTTTACCCGGTCGATAAAGCGGAGGATAATCGCCTCTTCAATAGTGGAGAGAAAGCGAAGGTCGTTTTGCTTTTCGATGGTCTGGATGAAGCTGTCGCTCATGGTGAACGCTTCGTCGCTGGGCACGCCGCCGGTGATCGCCGCGCGTGTGAACAGCGTTACCGAAGCGATCAGCGAATTTTTAAGCGAGCGGAGCGGCGTATCGGCCAGCGTAGCGCGGGTAAGCCGATTCAGTTCCTCCAGAAGCTGCATGGCGTGCTCCCGGTTGCCTTGTATGATTTGTCTTGTAATTTCCTGCTCAAAAAAGTAAGGTGGATGTTGGAACATGGACATTCGGTTGCGATAAGCGTTCTGGTAAAAACGCTGGGACAGGTCCTCGTCGCTGGGAAGTTCCACAGGG
>JAQUXV010000024.1 GCA_028692205.1 Eubacteriales bacterium | reverse complement strand
TCGAAGTGGGGTTGGTGGTCGGGATGACGGCGGCGATGACGCCGATGGGCTCGGCAATTTTGGTGATGCCGTATGCTTCGTCGCGTTCGATGACGCCGCAGGTTTTGGTGTCGCGGTACGCGTTGTAGATGTATTCGGAAGCAAAGTGGTTTTTGATCACCTTATCTTCCGCAACGCCCATGCCGGTTTCCGACACGGCCAGCTTCGCCAGCGGAATCCGCTCGCGGTTGGCGGCCATGGCGGCTGCAAAGAAAATTCTATCCACCTGCTCCTGCGTGAACTCGGAATAGGCTTTCTGCGCGGCACGAACTTCCGCAATGGCTTTTTCCAGGCTTTCGACGCTATCGATGGTTTTGAGGGTTTCACTCATAATTTCAATCCCCTTTCTGGTTCGTTAAAACTTTAACATATAGTCTATACGCTGTATATGACAACCTTCGCATGAACCCATATCAAAAATGATATGTTAATATTTTAACAATAAAGAGAAAGACAACAAAACCCTTTGAAATAAGGCCTTTCGATGTGCCGGATACAGGAACAGCAAACAAATGCATGTCAAAACAGGGTGAGAACGAGCCGGAATAATTATCGTGCAAGCATGGCAAGCTCCCCCTGAACATGGGAGAGCTGCTCCAGAAACAGGTCGTCCATGGGGGAAAGCATGTATTGTCGACGGTAAATCAGAACATCCTTATGGCGGGCTGCGTAGTCCGAACAGGGCCGTTGTGTAAGGTGATAACGCCGAAGCGTTTCCTCCGGAACGGGGGAAACCCACGCGTAGGCGCTGGGCAATGAGGACACCAGCTCAAACTGGCTGGTTCGGTCGTACAGGCGAATGATTCGGGATGCCTGCTCGTTGGGTTGGCTGCCCGTTTTGGGTAAGGAGGGAACATACATGTCGCCCTGCCCTACAGACACGCTCTCGGCCAGATCCCGCAAGGATACGGTTTCCTTGCGCGCTGCGGGATGATCCACCCGCAGCATGGCGAGATACCGAAAGGACCAAAGCTCCCGGTATTGCAGGCCTTTTTCGCGGAAAGTGTCCAGAAAATATTTCTCGTAATCCGCCTGATAGCGCACGATACCCAAGTCGTATCCGTCCTCGGATACGTTACGGATGGCACGCAGGGCGTTGGTTTCCTTATAATCGAGCGTCACGTTCGGGTCGGCCAGCTGCACAAAACGCGCAAACGCCGCCGCGATATAACTTGCGCGGGGTACGGAAAGGCGCAGGATGTCCGTTTTGGCGTCTTTTTTTTCGTACCGTTTGGTCATCTCGTCAAACTGCGCCAAAATACTTCTAGCGTAATGTAAAAATTCCTCGCCCTGCGCAGTGGGGAGAATCCCCTTGGGCGTTCGGTCGAACACCGTAAAGCCCAGCACGCCTTCCAGTTCCCGGATGGCGCGCGAAAGATTGGGCTGGCTCATATACAGGTTTTCGGCCGCCTCGGTGATGGAACGCGTTTTTTCAACTTCCACGGCATAACGCAGATGCTGTATGTTCATGGCAACCTCCTGTCGTGTTTATTATACCGAATCCTTTTGGAAAAGCAAAGGGAAACGCGTTTCCAGCGACCTGAAATTGGAATTGCATTTTACGGTGAAACAAGGTATCATATTTTCAGGCGACCGATGAAGGATAACTGCGACACCGACGTTTTTTCATCGTACTGTGCCATTCCGGCGGCAGCGTGTTGAAAACGGCGCGGCGTTACGGGCGTTCTTCCATCCTCCCGGATATTCTTGAAAGGCGGCGAATCGCGTTGGAACGCAATGAAAGTTTTGCGGCGGAAACGCTGAAGGATCTGTCGATCCGCCTCGCGTGGGCGCAGGCCGAGATCTTCGGGGACGATATTGAACGGGTGCAGGTGCTCGCGGCGGGGGATGAAAACTCCGTGCGCGATTTGCGAATCGCAATCGAGGAGAACACGCTCGTGGTGGAGCAGCCCCAATACGGGCTGACCCTGAACATTACCGAAAGCCGTTGGATGCAGGTGTGTATTCGCGTTCCTAAAAATTGGGCAAACGCCATCCACGTAAGCACCATTAGCGGCCTGCTCAACGCGCGCAGCCTTTCCGGCAGCCGCATTGTGCTGGACACCGTTTCGGGGGATATTCACGCGGCGCGCGTGACTGCGGAAGAAATTTCGCTGAAATCCGTCAGCGGCGATATCAACGCCGCCGAGCCGACGGCCAAGCGGCTTTCCGCCCGGTCGCTCAGCGGAAACGTGTCCCTGAACGATATCGATGCGCAGAGCTTGAAATGCACCACCGTGAACGGCGAACAGCGGATCCGCCAGAAGGGCGGCTTTGAGCAGATGGAACTGCGCACTGTTTCCGGCGACGTAACGCTGCAAACAGCGGTCGAAAAGATTAACGTACTTACCCGCAGTATCAGCGGACGCGTAAAGGCCGAGGGTGTAACGCTTACGCAGGCTACGGATGCGCCTGTGGTACGCATTACGGGCGTTTCCGCGGATCTGAAACTGGTTTATGTAAAAGAGTAACGGAGGGAACTGACATGGGAAAGAAGCAATTCGGCGGTTTCGGGGGCGGATACGGCGGTGGAGGCGGCAATATGCAGCAGCTGATGCGTCAGGCGCAGAAACTGCAGGAGCAGATGGCCAAAACGCAGGAAGACCTTGAAACCCGCGAATATACCGCGCAGGCCGGCGGCGGCATGGTAACCGTAACCGCCAGCGGCAAACGGGAACTGAAATCGATTGAAATCAAACCGGAGTGCGTGGATCCCGAAGACGTTGAGATGTTACAGGATATGGTTCTTGCGGCAGTAAACGAAGCGCTGCGCAACGCCGAAGAAGCGCGCGAAGCGGAAATGTCCCGGTTGACGCCCGGCATGGGGGGCCTCCTGTAAAAGCATGGCACAGCAGTTGGAACCCATCGCGCGGATGGTTGCGCAGCTTTCCAAGCTGCCGAGTATCGGACAAAAAAGCGCGCAGCGGCTGGCATACCATATTATCAGTATGCCGCTGGACGATGTGCGGGAGCTGGCCTCGGCTATTTATCAGGGCCGCAAGGCCATCCGCTACTGCGATGTCTGCGGCAATTATTCTACCGGCGATCTTTGCGAAATTTGCGCCGATTCCACAAGGCGGAATGGGCAGATCTGTGTGGTACGGGATCCGCGGGACGTGGCCGCAATCGAGCGGATGCGCGACTATCAGGGCGTGTACCATGTTCTGCACGGCACGCTTTCGCCGATGGAAGGCATCGGGCCGGACGATATCCGCATCCGGGAACTGCTGGCGCGCCTTGCCGACGGCAAGGTGAAAGAGGTTATTCTGGCGACCAACCCGGACATTGAAGGCGAAGCCACCGCCAGCTATATCGCGCGGCTGGTAAAGCCTATGGGCGTGCTGGTAACGCGTATCGCCCACGGTGTGCCGGTGGGCAGCGATCTGGAATACGCCGATGAGATTACGCTGGCCAAGGCCATGGAAGGCCGTCGGGAACTGTAACGCATTTCACTTTAAAAGTATCAAACCATCAGGAGCAAGCCGTCGTGGCGAAGAACGGCGGCTTTTTCCAATCGGGAGGCAATATGAGTATAACCGGGTTGGAGCTTTGGCAGGCGGCTGCGCTGGGCGGGCTGGCAATCATAACCGTGCTGCTAGCCGTGGTGCTGATTGTGTTAGCTGTGCGCGGACGCACACAGCGGCGCAGGCTGAATGAGATGGAGGATGAACTTGCCGGGGCGATCAGCGCCCTGCAAACCACGCTCATCCAGCAGAATATGGGGCAGCGTGAGGAGCAGATGCGCACGCTGCAGTCCGTTGGCGACAGCCTGGCCGGGCTTATCAACCGCGGTACGGACCAGCAGGGCAAGCAGTTTTCACTCTGGCAGCAGAGCGCTTACGAGCATGACCGGGCACTGGACGGGCGGCAGGCGCGCATGTACCAGATTACCGAAGAAAGCCTGAACAAGTTTGAACAGCGCATGCAGGCGGTGGATACGACGCTGGAACAACGGCTGCAGCAAAACGAAACCCGGATTGAACGCCTGCGTGAAACGCTGGAAAAATCGTTGACCGAACTTCGTACGGAAAATACGAAAAAGCTTGAGGAAATGCGCCAGACGGTGGACGAAAAGCTGCAGGATACGCTGAACAAGCGTCTTACCCAAAGCTTTACGCAGGTCAGCGAGCGGCTGGAACAGGTGTACCAGTCGCTTGGCGAGGTGCACCGGCTGGCCGAAGGCGTGGGCGACCTGAAGCGCGTACTGGGCAACGTGAAAAAACGTGGCGTGTGGGGCGAAATTCAACTCGGCGGGCTGTTGGCCGAGGCGCTGACGGCTTCGCAATATGCGGTGAACGTGCAGGTGCGGCCCCATGCGGACGAGCGTGTGGAATTTGCCGTATGCCTGCCGGGCAAAGAGGACGATGGAGCGATTTACCTGCCGATCGACAGTAAGTTCCCTCAGGAGGATTACGCCCGGCTGGCCGAAGCCAGTGACCACGGAGACGCGGAAAAAACCGAAAGCGCCCGGAAAGCGCTGGTGAACGCCGTGCGGGTGGAAGCCAAACGAATTTCGAATAAGTACATCGAACCGCCCTACACCACCGACTTTGCGATCATGTTTCTTCCGTTGGAAAGCCTGTATGCCGAGGTGGTGCGCGATTCGGAGCTGGTGGAACAGCTGCAGCGGGAACAGCGCGTGGTGGTGGCCGGACCGAGCACGCTGCTGGCGATGCTGAACAGCCTGCAGATGGGTTTCCGGACCCTTGCTATCGAAAAGCGCTCCGCCGAGCTGTGGAAACTGTTGGGCGCTGTAAAGACCGATTTTGGCAGCTTTTCACAGGTGCTGCAAAAAACGCAGGAGAAGCTTCGGCAGGCGACCGACACCATCGATACGGCGTTTGTGCGTACCCGCAGTATTGAGCGGAAGCTGCGCCGCGTGGAGGCGCTGGATGGGGACGAAGCGCAGAAGATGCTGGATTATGCGGTGGATACGATCGGCGAAGCAGACGAGTAACCGACGGGGCGGAAAGAAGCGTTTCCCGGGCGAATGGAAACGTGTTTTTCTTAAGGATTTTTCTTTTGTAACAAAATCGATGCGTGAACACGTAACGCGCCCAAAGCCAGGTGGAATAAGCGCTGCAGGGAAACCGACCCTCCGGGAAGGAATCCTTCCGTTGGTCTTGCTATTTTGGGCAAACAATGCTTTAATTGTTGGGTAACGGCGGCAAAAGGCTGTCGGCGTAAGCCCGAGCGGAAAATGAGGGCAACGTTGACGGCGGTATCGCCCCGCCCGTTGGGCAACCCGCGCGAAGGGGGACTTTCGCGGCAACGCGCCATTCGGCGCGATATGCGCCGCTAAATCAAGGCTGGGACGAACCTGCCAAAGACAGCCTTCGATGGGCTATCGCGGGTTTGGCTGCTTTATGGATATACGCAGGCACACGGGACGAACGTGCGGCGCAGATCGGGAACGCGCAATCGGGAAGGGGAGCTTCCTTTGGAAATACAATGGTATCCGGGGCATATGGCCAAAGCCAAACGAACGCTGATTCAACAATTATCCACCGTAAACCTTGCGGTGGAGCTTTGCGATGCGCGCCTGCCGCTTTCCAGCCGCAACCCCGATCTGGATCGGCTGCTGACCGCGAAACGGCGCGTGCTGCTTTTATGCAAGGCCGATCTGGCCGAGCCTGATAAAACAAAGCGCTGGCTTGACTATTTTGCGGCGCAGGGCATCGCCGCCATGGCGTACGATGCAACGCCCAAAGCGACCAAGCAGGCCCGCGCGCTGATTGCGAAAGCCGCGGAGGAGATTATTCAGCGTGGTTTGGACCGCGGTATGAAGAAGACCATCCGCGCCATGGTGGTCGGCGTGCCGAACGTGGGGAAAAGCACGTTTATTAACCGGCTGTACGGCGGCGCGGTAACCGAAGTGGGCGACCGCCCCGGTGTTACGCGCGCCAACCGTTGGGTGAAGGTTGGGCCGTATCTGGAAATTATGGATACGCCGGGCATGCTGTGGCCCAAATTTACGGACAAGCGGGCAGCCACGCGGCTGGCCTACATCGGCACCATCCGCGACGCGGTATACGACCAGCAGGAGCTGTGCCTGATGCTGCTGCGCGATCTGCTGGCCGTGCGCCGGCAGGCGACCTGCGAACGATATAAAATCAATAACCCGGACGCGGAGAACTACGCCCTCATCGACGAAGTTTGCCGGGGCCGCGGATTTCTGCTCAAGGGCGGCGTGCCGGATACCGACCGCGCCTGCGCCGTGATTCTGGATGAATTCCGGGATGGCAAGGTAGGCCGCATTACGTTGGAGCTGCCGCCGGAAAAGCCCAAAAGGGAGGCGCAGGCCGATGACAGGGCCTAATGCGAAACGGCTGGAGCGTTCCGCCGTGCTGGTGGCGCACGACAGCGCTTATCTGGGCTTTGGCACATCGCTCGCGGGTATGGACGAGGCCGGGCGCGGGCCGCTGCTCGGGCCGGTGGTTGCCGCCTGTGTGGTGATGCCCGGAGAACCGGTTCTCCCCTGGGTGGACGACAGCAAAAAGCTTTCAGAAGCCCGCCGCGAAGCCGTATATGAGGAGATTCTGGCCTGCGCGCTGTATGTGGGCGTCGGTGAGGCGAGCGCGGAGGAAATCGATACGATCAATATTTTGCAGGCGACGAAGCTTGCCATGCGGCGCGCCGCTTCGGAAGCGCCCGCAACCCTGTGCCTTGTGGACGCGGTAACCGGGCTTTCGCTTCCGTTTCCCATCGAAGGGATCATACACGGGGACGCGATCAGCTATTCCATCGCGGCAGCCAGCATTGTGGCCAAGGTGACGCGGGATCGGCAGATTCGCAAACTGGCGGAGCAATACCCCCGATATGGGCTGGAACGCAATAAGGGATACGGCACGGCGGAGCATATTCAGGCCATCCGGCAATACGGGCCGTGCCCGCAGCATCGCCGGTCGTTTATCGGCAAATGGATTGCGGAATGATCGCGCGGCCGCGGGCGACAAATCACCCGGTTTGATACGGCTGCCGCGAGAGATCAAGGTGGGATGGATGATGAAAAAGCTTTTATGCGGATTGCTGCTGATGGCGGCCGTTTTATGCCTGTTCGGCGGTTTTGCGCTGGGCGAAGGGGAAAACCTGCTCGCCAACGGCGGGTTTGAAAAAATAAATTCGGCGGGCGAGCCGGACGGCTGGTACACCAGCGCTTACCGGACGCAGGAAGGCTTTACCCGTTTTGAAATTACCGATGAAAAAGCGTACTCCGGCAAGTACAGCGCCAAAATCACCAACGCCAATGTAAACGACGCCCGATACGTATGCGCCGTCAACGTAAAGCCCGAGACGATGTATCGCGTTTCGGGCTATATCCTTGTGGACGATATGGAGGACAGCGGCAACGGCGCCAACCTTGCCATTGAAGATGTGTACGCGTTCTCCGAGTGCCTTTTCGACACGCAGGGAGAATGGCAATACGTCGAGTGGTACGGCGAAACCGGCGAAGACCAGACGCAGATTCAGCTGGACGTGCGCATCGGCGGTTACGGCGCGGAGAGCCAGGGCATCGCATATTTCGATGATATTACGGTCGAGCAGGTGGATACATTGCCGACGGGTGTTGTCGCTACGCTCTGGTACACGGTCAGTTACAACGCGGATGATTCGTCAACGGGTGCGGATGCTGCTGCATCGCCGCACAAGAGCACGCTGCTGTTTGTGCTGCTTGCGGCGGTGTTCGTGCTGCTGGCCGCCATCGGCGGCAGAGGAATGCTGAAAAACGAATCGTTGGACAAAACCAAAACGAGCATGACGCTGTTGGCTTTCTGGCTGGCGATGGTTGCCGCGTTTGTGCTCCGCCTTGTTCTTGGGGCAAACGTGGAAGGCTATCAGGTGGACATGAACTGCTTTTCGGCCTGGAGCCTTCATATGGCGGACGCGGGGCCGACAGGGTTCTATGCCGATGGTTATTTTTGCGATTACCCGCCCGGCTACATGCTGCTATTGTGGCCGGTAGGCGCACTGATCCGCGCGATCGGGTATGCCGATTCGCTGCAGACCAGGCTGCTGGTGAAAGCGGTTCCCATCCTGTGCGACATGGTGGGGGCAATGGCCCTGTTTGCGTATGTGAAAAAGCGCATTCCGCTGAAAGCGGCGGCGTTTGTGGGGCTGCTGTTCGCGTTTAGCCCGGCGGCGCTGGTGAACGGCGCGGCGTGGGGGCAGGTGGATACGCTGCTTGCGCTCCTGCTGTTTTTTACCGCGATCACCGCGATGGAGCGCAACTGGCGCGCGGCGCTGCCCTTATACGTTGCGGCGGCGCTGGTGAAGCCGCAGGCGCTGCTGTTTGCTCCCGTGGGCGGCATATGGCTGATATTGTCACTGCTAGCGACCTCTAAAAAGGACAGGGCGGCGCAGTGGAAGCGCCTCTGGCAGGGCATGCTGATTGCCGTGGGTGTTGCGGCAGCGGTGGTTGTGCCGTTTTCCATCAGCCAGAGCGACCCGCTGTGGCTCGTCAAACTCTATCAGGAAACCTTAGCCTCGTATGACTATGCCACGCTGAATACCGCCAACCTGATGTACCTGTTGGGCGGCAACTGGTCGCATCTTTCGGCGGACGGCGGCAACGTAGTGAAATCGCTTTCCGTGTGGATACCCGTCGTCTCGGGCGCGCTGCTGCTGGCGGCGGGCGCATGGACGGCGAAGCTTTACCGCGGCCCGCGGGCATACCTCAGCAGGCTTACGGCGGTTATTGAGCGCCTGCGCCGCAAAGAAGGCTTTGACGGCGACGGGAAACGCGCGCTGCTGACGGCGCTGTGCCTTCTGTTTGGCCTTGCGTTTCTTGTACTGGCGATTTTCCCGGTTACCTACCAGAGCTATGGCACGCTGTGGATGGTGTTTGCCTATTTGTACGCGCTTGTGTATCTGGTTGCCGGACATAATGCCGACAAGCTGCCTTTCGCCATGGCGCTGATGCTGATCGGCGTTTACGTGCTGGGTTTGAAAGTGCATGAGCGCTATCTTTTCGCGGCGCTGCTGCTGCTGCCGCTTGGGTATGCGCGCACGGGGGACAAGCGGCTTTTATGGCTGTTTGCGGGGTTCTCGGTAACCACCTTCCTGAACACCGCGATTGTGCTGGACAATTCCATCCTATACGGCGCGGCCATGGGCCATCTGAACGCGGATACCTATGCCCTGAACATGACGATCGGCGTATTGAACGTGCTGCTGTGCGTTTATGCCGGGATAATCGCCTATACCGGTCTCACGGCGCAGCCGGAAACGGCGGTTGAGCCGAAACGGGTAAAACCGGTACGCACCGACGCCTGTTACCGCAACGACCTGCTTTCGCCGCGCGATGCGCGCCTGCGCTTGACGATGAAGGATTTCCTCATCATGGGGATCACCTTCGTTGTTTATTCGGCGCTCACGTTTACCAATCTGGGCAGCACCAAAGCGCCGCAGACGGCCTGGGTGGCCACCAGCGCGGACGAGGAAGTGGTGCTGGAGCTGGATCGGGCGCAAACCTTCAAAATTCTATATTATGCAGGCGTCAGCTACAACGACTTCTCCGTGTCCGTGAGCGACGACGGAGAAAACTGGTCGATAGCCTACCCTTGCGAGATGCGGGAGGGCCTGTGCTACCGCTGGAACTACGCCGTTACCAGCAATACCGACGCGGGCGGCAACGTGACCTTCAACGATAATAACGAGGACGACCTTCTCTGGCTTACCGGCAAATACCTGCGTGTCAACGCGGAAACGGCCGGGCTGAACCTGTGGGAGATTATTTTACGCAACGCCGACGGGGAGCAGATTCCCCTTACGCTGGCATCGCATACCGGCGCCAAGGATGTGCTGAAAACCGACAAACCTGCCGAAAACCTGATTGATGAGCAGAATACGATGGACGGCGAGCCCGGCTGGTTCTACGGCACCTATTTTGATGAAATTTACCATGCGCGTACGGCATACGAGCATTTGCACGGCATCGCGCCCTACGAAACCACGCACCCGCCGCTTGGCAAACTGATCATGTCCGTAGGCATCGCCATATTCGGGATGACGCCGTTCGGCTGGCGGTTTATGGGCGCGCTGGTCGGCGTGCTGATGCTGCCGTCGCTGTATCTGCTCACCAAACAGCTCACCAAACGGCGCGATCTGGCGACGTTTGCGATGCTGCTATTCACCTTCGACCTGATGCATTTTACCCAAACGCGTATCGCAACCATCGACAGCTTCCCGGTGCTGTTTATTATCCTGTCGTTTGTGTACATGGCACGTTATCTGCAAACGGACGTATATGCGGTGCCCGCATATGCTTCTGCGAACGCTAAGCCGCGTGTGATAACCAAAGCGTTCCTGCGCGCGCTGGTTCCGCTGGCGCTGTCCGGGCTGTTTATGGGGCTTTCCATCGCCAGCAAGTGGATCGGGCTATATTCTGCGGTGGGGCTTGCCATCCTGTTTTTCATCGCGGCTTACCGCCAGTTCCGCACGGGGCTGGTAGCCTACGATGTGGAGGAGGAAGGCCTTTCGCCCGCGCAGACGCTGCGTGTTCACTGGGCCCGCGAGCTTACGCTCAAACGCATTCTGGTTACCTGTGCGTTCTGCGTGCTGTTCTTTATCGCGGTGCCTGCGGGCATTTACTATCTAAGCTACATTCCGTATCTGTCGCCCACGGGGCCGGTAACCATCAGCCGGATTGTGAAGGCGCAAATATCCATGTTCTCCTACCAATCCACGCCCGGGCTGGGCATGGACCATCCCTTCTACTCGCCGTGGTGGCAATGGCCGCTGATCCTGAAGCCCATGTGGTTCGATCAGGATAAGTTTGAGCCGACGGGCTATGCAAGCACCATCATGTGCATGGGCAATCCGCTGATCTTCTACGTAGGCGCGCTCTGCATGGTGATTGTGCTGGCGCTGTTCATCCGCAAATACCTTGCCATTCGCAGCGGGCTGCGGCTGCGGCAGGGCGACGGCAACCTGACGCTGCTTGTGATCGTAGTGGGTTTCTGCGCGCAGTATCTGCCGTGGGTGCTGGTGCCGCGCTCCATGTACATCTATCATTATTTCGCGAGCGTGCCCTTTATCATCCTTGCGACGACGATGGTGTTCGACCTGCTTAAACACCCCAAGTGGCGCAAACGGGTGATGATCGCATACGTCGTTCTGGCGGCGGTATTTTTCGCGATGTTCTATCCCTACGCTTCGGGCCTGCTGACGCCGACCGGCTGGCTGGAATGGCTTAAGTGGTTCCCCAAGCTGTATTACTAAGCCATCGTCGCGCGTGATAATCCACCAAAAGGGAAATGAGGGTTGCTATTTGCTGGCGAAAACCATATCCGGCGGTCTGGACGGGGTAAACGGCTTTTTGGTCGACGTGGAGGCGTGCATCAGCAACGGGCTGATCGGCTTCGACGTGGTGGGCCTGCCGAGCGTTGCCGTCAAGGAAAGCCGGGACAGGATTCGCGCGGCGATCGTCAACAGCGGTTTCCCGTGGCCCATGAAAAAATTAACCGTCAACCTCGCGCCCGCGGACGTCCGCAAGGAAGGCACCAGCCTGGAACTGGCGATTGCGGTATCGCTGCTGGCCGCCCAGAAGCCGGACGCGTATGCGGCGACAATTCCGCACACGCTGTTATTAGGCGAGCTTTCACTGCACGGGGACCTGATGCCGGTTCGGGGCGTGCTCTCGATGGTGCTGGCGGCGCGCGCCGCGGGCATCGGCGAGGTAGTGCTTCCTGTGGGGAACGCCTGTGAGGCGGCCTGCCTGAGCGACGTCCGCATTTATCCGGCCGTTACCCTGCGCGAGGCGGTGGAACACCTGACGGGGCAAAAGAACATTCCCGCGCAAACCCAGATACCCTATGAAGAATTGCTGAACGATCAAGTGATCGAAAACGACCTGAAATACGTGAGAGGCCAGAAGATCGCGCGCAAGGCGCTGGAGGTTGCCGCCGCGGGCGGGCATAATCTGCTGATGGTTGGCGTGCCCGGCAGCGGGAAAACCATGCTCGCGCGCTGCCTGCCGGGTATTTTGCCGCCGTTGTCCTACGAGGAGGCGCTGGAAACCACCTGCATCCATTCCGCGGCCGGCGAGCTGGAACGCGAAGCGGGGCTGATGACCGTGCGCCCTTTCCGGTCGCCCCACCACAATGTGTCATTGCCCGCTATGATCGGCGGCGGCACAAAAGCCCGGCCCGGCGAGGTTTCGCTGGCGCATAACGGCGTTCTGTTTCTGGACGAGCTGCCGGAGTACCAGCGCCAGACATTGGAAGCGCTTCGCCAGCCGCTGGAAGACGGATATGTGAATATCACCCGCGTCAGCGGGCAGGCGCGCTACCAAAGCCGGTGTATGCTGGTGGCGGGCATGAACCCCTGCCCCTGCGGCAACCACGGCAGCAAAACAAGGGCCTGCCGATGCAAACCCTACGAGATTCAGCGCTATCTGGCGCGCATCAGCGGCCCGCTGCTGGACCGTATCGATTTGCAGGTGGAAATGGACGCCGTAACCATTGAGGAGATCGAGCAAAGCGGTGAGGCGGAGGACAGCCGCACCGTGCAGCGCCGCGTGCTGGCTGCCCGCGAACGGCAGCTTGCGCGCTATCAAAACGAGCATTATTACTGCAACGCCAACCTGACGCAGGAAGGCATTGATGCCTATTGCGTTATGGAGCCGGACGCCGCGGCGTTGCTGCACCGCGCTGTGGAACAGTTCCACATCAGCATGCGCGCCTACGGGCGCATCCGCAAGGTGGCGCGTACGCTGGCCGATTTGGGCGCGCGGGATATCATTGCCCTGCAGGATGTGGCGCAGGCCATACAATTTCGGAACCTGGACGGGCAGTATTGGAGGTAGCCATGCGCTATACGGAAGAACAACGATGCCTTTTATGGCTGTCCGCCGCCGAGCTTTCGGCGGACAGGGTGCGAAAGCTGCTGGAAAAACGCGGTTCCGCCTGTGCGCTGTGGGAAGATTTTCAAAATGGAATTTCTCTCACGGCCAACGAAGCAGCCAACCGCGTGCTGCAACGCTATCACAGCGGTATCGCGCTGGACGCCCTGTGCGAGCGAATTGAAAAAAAGGGCGTTACCACCCTGTTTGTCGAAGAGGATACCTACCCGCCGCTGCTGCGATGTATTGACGATCCGCCGTATGTGGTATACGCTATGGGCGATGTGACTGCGCTAAGCCGCCCTTCGGCGGCCATTGTGGGCACACGATACCCCAGCGGTTACGGCCGGGATATGGCGCGCACCATCGCTTTCGGGCTCTGCGACGCGGGGCTTTGCGTGGTCAGCGGCATGGCGCGGGGCATCGACGGATGCGCCCACGAGGGTGCGCTGGACGCGGGCGGCCCCACCGTGGCCGTGCTTGGCAGCGGCGTTAACGTGCCGTACCCCATTGAAAACCTCGGGGTATACCAAAAGATCATCGAGGGCGGCGGTGCGGTGATCAGCGAATATCCGATCGACGCGACGCCGCAGGCCTATCACTTTCCCAATCGGAACCGGGTCATCAGCGGCCTGAGCCACGCGGTGATCTTTGTGGAAGGCCGGATTAAAAGCGGCGGCATGATTACCGTAAACGCAGCGCTCAACCAGGGGCGGGACGTGTTTGCGGTTCCGGGCTGCGTGGGGCAGACGGTGGCCGAAGGACCGCTGACCATTCTGCGGGAGGGCGCGCGGCTGGTGACCTCGGCGGCGGACGTGCTGGAAGATTTGGGGCTGGAACCCAAACCCGATTTGACCGCCGAAAAACGGGAATTGCCGCCGGAAGGCGCAAACCTTACGCAACAGGCGATCCTCGGCGCATTGCTCCGGGAACCGCTGGGTATGGACGGCTTATGTGAGCAGACGGGTTTTTCGCCCGACGAGCTGATGGCGGAACTCAGCGTTATGGAAATTATGGGACAGATTCGGCGTGACAGCGGCAATATCTTTGCACTCGCGATCCGCGCCACCCCAAATGATTAGGAGGCAACGGAATGACGACAACCAACAAGCAGAAGCTGGTGATTGTGGAATCGCCCGCGAAAGCAAAGACCATTGAAAAGTTTCTGGGCAAAGGCTACAAGGTAGAGGCTTCGCAGGGCCATGTGCGCGATTTGCCAAAATCCCAGCTGGGTGTGGATACGGCGAACGATTTTGACATGAAGTATATCACCATCCGCGGCCGGGGATCGATTTTGGCAAAGATTAAAAAGGACGCCAAGGCGGCCTCGAAAGTGTACCTGGCGACAGACCCTGACCGTGAAGGAGAAGCGATTTCGTGGCATCTGGCACAGTCGCTGGATATCGACCCCACAAAACCCTGCCGGATCGAGTTTCACGAGATCACCAAAAAGGCGGTCAAGGAAGCTATCGACCATGTGCGCGCCGTGGATATGGACCGCGTGGACGCCCAGCAGGCGCGCCGCGCGCTGGATCGGCTGGTGGGCTATAAAATCAGCCCGCTTTTATGGGCGAAGGTGAAAAAGGGCCTCTCCGCGGGCCGCGTGCAGAGCGTGGCGACCAAGCTGGTGGTGCAGCGGGAAGAGGAAATTGAAAACTTTATTCCCGAGGAATATTGGGATGTGCTTGCGGACGCGGCGCTTGCCAAGGCGCGCGGCAAAAAGACCGATCTGCGTTTCAAGCTTACCGCCATGGACGGGAAAAAGGCGGTCGTTTCCAACGAGGACGAGGCCAAAGCGGCCAAGCAGCGCATTTTGAACAGCGCTTTCTCCGTCGCCTCCATCAAGCGCGGGGAGAAGCTCAACCGGCCCCAGCCGCCGTTTACCACCTCCAGCCTCCAGCAGGAGGCCAGTCGCAAGCTGAACTTCTCCACCGCGAAAACCATGCAGGTGGTGCAGCAGCTGTACGAAGGCGTGGACGTTGGCAAGGGCGTTACAGGCCTTGTAACCTACATCCGTACCGACAGCGTGCGCGTGAGCGCCGAGGCGGTGGATGCCGTTCGCAAACAGATTACCTCCGGTTTCGGGCCGGAGTATTGCCCGGCCAGGCCCAACGAATACAAGGGCCGTAAAAACGCGCAGGACGCGCACGAAGCCATCCGCCCCACCGATGTGGGGCTGAAGCCGGACGCTATCAAAGCCAAGCTGTCCCGCGAACAGTTCAGCCTGTATCGGC
>JAQUXV010000390.1 GCA_028692205.1 Eubacteriales bacterium | reverse complement strand
CTTTCGGTTCCGCTGGTGGCCGAGGTCAGCAGCGGGCACAGCTGGTACGAGGCAAAATAACCGGTCCTGCGGGAGGCGGATATCATGCGAATCGTTGCGATCACCGGCGGCATCGGCTCCGGCAAGACGACGGTAGCCAAGCTGTACCGTTCCCTCGGCGTGAAAACCGTTGATGCGGACGCGATCAGCCGCGAGCTGACCGCGCCGGGCGGAGACGCCCTTCCGCCGCTGCGCCGCGCGTTTGGCGACGGCGTTTTCGCGGAGGACGGCACGCTGGACCGTGCGGCGCTGGGCCGCCTTGCCTTCGCCGATCCGAGCGCGCTCGAGCGGCTTAACGCCATTATGCACCCGATGATTACTGAGCGCGTTCAGGCCCGGCTGGCCGCCTACCGCGAGGCAGGCGAATCCGCCGTGCTGCTGGATGTGCCGCTGCTGTTTGAAACAGGCATGGACCGGCTGGCCGACGCGGTGATCTGCGTAACCGCGCCGGAGGAAGTACGCATCCGCCGCGTTTGCGACCGCGACCAGCTTACCCGTGCGGACGCGGAAAGCCGTATCCGCAGCCAGAACCCCTCCGCGCTCACGGAAAGCCTGGCCGATTATGTGCTGACCACCAACGCGCCTTACGCCCTCACGCGCCGGCGCGCGCTGGCCCTGTGGCGGCGTATTCTGGCGGACGGCCCACGCCGTACGGCAGCGCAGCGGTTACCTGAAATATAAGCTTAAGTGGAAAGGAGCATCTTCGATGCTGCTGAAAATTCCGCACAAATACCGTAGTCAGGACGACGATTATGCTCCCGTAGATTATACCTACGTCGATTCCGTCGCGGAGGGCGAACGCCGCCGCCAGAGCGAACCCATTCACCGCTCTTCGGACCATGCGGGCGGCACCGCGAAGATCGTTTACCCGCGCCCGCGCAACAACACCTTCGCCGACGCCGCCACCGTTTCGCCCAAAACAGCTCAGCCGCTTTCGCAGGCACAGGCCGTTTCCCGCGCGCCGGTGGCCCGTTCCGCCCCGCAGCCCGTTATGCCGGAAGCCGAACCCGTAAACCGCAGCCGCCGCTCGGCGCATTATCCGCAGCCCGATCCGGCCGCCGCACCCGACGCCGTACCCCCCGCCGCGCGGAACACGCCTGCTTCTACCCTGCAGGCTCCCGCCGCGCCGGTTTCCGATACGCCTGTGCAAAACGTAATCGATATCAACGGCTCCCGGTATGCGCCGCCACCGGCGCAGGCAGTGCCGGACTGGATGCGCGCGTCCCGGCAGAACCACGCGCCGGTCAACCGCAGGCCGCCCCGCGTGGAAACCGCGCCGCCCGCCGCACCGGTGGACAGGCTTGGCCGACCCATCGGCAGGCCCGCGCAAAACCCGTCCGACACCCGTGCGGAAGAATACGTCGCCGCGGGTTACCCGGAGGAGCTGGTGGCCCGGCAGCGCAATCTGGAAGCGGAAACCGCATATGCGCAGGGCTACGGGCATCGCAGCCACGGCGCGCAGGCCGCCGCCCCGGCCGAACGTTTCCCCGCCCAGCCGCCCCCTGCGGCACGACGGAACGCGCAATCCAGCTATCCGCCCCCACGGGAGGAATACGAGCGGCGGCAGAACCCGTATGCCGGGTATCCGCCGCAGTCCGCGCCGCTTCCACCGGACGATACCGTTTATCAGGCGAACCCTTACGTGGTTGAAGCGCCGGAAAAACGCCGCCGCGGCGAACCGCCGGAGGATTCCGAGGGCGGGGAAAACAGGCCCCGTATTCCCTATCTGGGCATCGCCGTGTTTTTGGCGGCGCTGCTGCTGGTAACTCTCTGGATTCTGGAAATGAATTTTACCGGCGCAAAGCAAACCGTGCTGGCCGAGCGCGCCGCTGTGCAGGCCACGCAGCTGGACACGCACCCCTTTAAGTATCGCGAGCTAATCGAGCGGGAGGCCGCGGCCAACAACCTGCATCCGGCGTTTATCGCGGCTATCGTATACAACGAAAGCTCCTTCAACCCGCAGGCGGAAAGCAGCGTGGGCGCGCGCGGCCTGATGCAGATGATGCCGGACACCGCCGAGTGGGTGCATGGCAAAATCGATTCGGACACCGCCTATTCCTTCGACCTGATGTACGATCCCGACACCAACGTAAAATATGCCTGCTGGTATCTGGCCTCGCTGAGCAACCAGTTCTTCAACGATCCCATTTTGGTGGCGGCCGCATTCCACGCGGGGCAGACCACCGTTAAAAACTGGCTGGCCAACTCGCAGTACAGCCGGGACAGCCAAACCATCGAGCTGCAAAACATGGCCGAAGGCCCCACGAAGAACTATGTTTCGCGGGTGTTGAACTCCTACGCCATCTACCGTCGGCTGTATTACGAGGGCGGTTTGGAGGCTGTGCAAACCACCTCCACCGCCGCGGAACCGGCAGCCGTAACACCGTAAACGACCCGACGCCTTGGGAGGATACGCATGAAACGCATCATTGCTCTTTTGCTGGCGGGGCTTCTGGCTTTTTCCATTCCCGGCGCCCTTGCCGAAAATGTGGAAGATTCGCTGATCGTCGGCATTTATTCCACTCGCACCACCGAAATCCGTCCGCTGGACCCGCAGGAGCGCGACATTATTTCCGTGTACGGCATGGTATATGAAAGTCTCGTCACCGTGGACGACAACGGCCTGCCCCAGCCCCTGCTGGCGGATAACTGGTCGGAATCCGCCAACGGAAAGACGTGGACGTTCACCCTGCGCGACAACGTAACCTTTTCCGACGGCACGCCCCTCACCGCCGCCGATGTGGTGGCGTCCTGCCAATACCTGCTTGATAAAGCCAACAGCGACGATGCGAACGCGCGCGGCTTCTACCAGAATATCCGTTACATGGTTGGCAGCGTCAGCGCGAGCGACGACCGCACCGTGGTTATCAAAACCAAACGCGCGTATTACGGCATCCTGTACGACCTTACGTTTCCCATCGTGCCCGCCTCGCAGGTGGACGTCGCCAGCCCGCTGGGTACAGGCCCGTATGTGATCGACACCTTTGAGCCCGCCAACTATATCTGGCTGAAGGTAAACGAAAACTGGTGGCAGACCAAGCCGCAGGTGCAGGAGATTATGGTTTCGCTGTACTCCAGCAACAAGGACCTGATTACCGCCTACGAGTATGGCCGCGTGGATACGGCTTTCACCCGTTCGGTGGCGGCTTCGCAGTATAAAAGCGGCATCAACTCCCTTTCCATCACCTATAGCACCCGCCAGCTGGAAACGCTGATGCT
>JAQUXV010000389.1 GCA_028692205.1 Eubacteriales bacterium | reverse complement strand
CCTCCGCCGGAGAATCGGGGATGGGCGCGATGCCGCAGCCTACAAACCCGATGCGAGCGCCCGGAACCAGCTCGCGGATGCGCCGCGTCGCCAGCCCATGCGCCAGATGAATGTGATAGCTCATTGGGATGCTCTCGGCCACCGGCAGCTTTTTGCCCGGCGCGTGGACGCCCTCAATGTTCCCCAGCCCGACGACGCATTGCGGTTCGTTGAAGGTAAAAAAGTCCTTCACCCGGTTGCCGTAACGCTTCGCCAGCAGCTCGGCGTAATGTTCAAACCACACGGGAAAGCCGGGGTTTTCGAGTCCCCCCAGGCGCTGCAGCGCGCTGGGCAAATCCCAGTGGTACAAGGTCATCAGCGGGCGAATGCCGTTTTCCAGCAACGCGTCGATCAGCGCGTCGTAAAAGCGCAGGCCCTCTTCGCTGGGCGCGCCGGTTCCCTCCGGCAGCACGCGCGGCCACGAGACGGAGAAGCGATAGTTCCTGATGCCAAGGCTCGCCATCAGCGCGACATCCTCCCGAAAGCGGTGGCGGTGGTCGCAGGCGATTGCTCCGCTGTGCCCGCCGTACACCTTGCCTGCTTCATCGCAAAAATCGTCCCAGATGGAGCGTCCCTTCCCGTCTTCGCGCGCCGCGCCTTCCACCTGATAGGCGGCGGTCGCCGCGCCCCAAACAAAGTCCTTCCGAAAACCCATTCTTGTTACCCCCGATATGGTAAATTAAGACATTCCTTATGATACTAGCGGAAAACCGCCCCGCTGGCAAGCGGAATTTTGCCCCGTCCTCGTTGAATACACGTCCATTTTTATGATACAATCATCCTGACGGATGATGGCTCTTCCCTTCCGCTGTAAACAATTAAAAGAGTGGCGATTCCCAGCAGGTTGGGCCGTTAATGTCTTCGGTTTGCATCGCCGAACCGCCCATTACGGCGGTGCGGTTTCCGCAGTCCGCCATCCCCATATCCCCCGCTTTTCGCCGCGGCCTGGCCCGCGCAATCGCCGTGTTTTATGAAAGGAGCAATCGGCCATGGAAAAAGAGAAAACAGAACAGGAACAACTGGAATACAACGACAATATTCCCGACCCGGAGGAAGAAGCCGCCCCGCACGACGACGAAGCCGATTCGCTGCGCAACGCCGCCCGGCGGCATCTGGTGCCCGTGGACGAAGACGTGCCCAACGATTGCTTCAGCCGTAGGATGCTGTAATTTTTCTTGGATGAAGGAGAAAATATGGAACTGTTTGTTGTGGACGCGTTTACAAACCAGCTTTTCGGCGGCAATCAGGCGGGCGTAGCGCTGATTGCGGACGGCGAAGCCTTTCCCGACGCGGAGACCATGCGCCAAATCGCGGCGGAGCTGAAACACGCGGAAACCGCCTTTGTGCAGGCATCGGGGCCGAAAGACTTTACATTGCGCTATTTTGCCGCCGAAGGCGAAGTGTCCCTTTGCGGGCACGCCACCGTATCCACTTTTACCGCCCTGCGAAACGAGAAGGGACTGCCCGTTGGCAGCTACACCGCCCACACGAAAGCGGGCGACCTGCGCATTGAGGTGGAACCCGATCTGGCATGGCTGGAGATGGCGCCGGGCAAGCTGATCCGCTACCTTACCGATGTGGAAAGCGAGGCGCTTTACCGCGCCTACGGCGTCGGCCCGGATACGCGACCGGGCGCCATGCGCCCCTGCATTGTGGATACGGGGCTTGCGGATATTCTTTTGCCCGTCGGCAGCCAGACGGCCCTCAACAACGCCGTGCAGGATTGCGCCGAAGTAGCGCGTTTGTCTGAGGCGCTGAACGTGATCGGCGTGCATATGTTTTGCTATGATCCGTCGCCCGAAGCAACGGCGTACTGCCGTAATTTCGCGCCTTTTCTGGGCATTAACGAAGAAGCCGCCACCGGCACGGCCAACGGCGCGCTTACGTATTTCCTGCTCCGGCAGGGATTGGTTTCCGACGGGGATACCTGCGTTTTTCGGCAGGGCATCGCCATGGGCAGGCCGTCGGTCATCCGCGGCAAGGTCGCCGGAGACCGCATTTTCATCGGTGGGAACGCGGTGGTTTCCATCACGGGGCAACTGCACCTGTAATTATAGCCCTATCGCAAGGCCCCGCGAACGAGCATCGTTCGCGGGGCGCTTTTTGTTTTTTAAAGGCAACCGGTTTTCCGCTGCCGTGAAGCCGCAGGTTGTAACCGCCGTTCCACAGGCTCCGTTTCCTTCCGGCAGTTTCCGCCGCTTGGTTTTTCGCAAAACGGCTTTCCAACCGGTTTCACATAAACCGCCTTGCGTGTTCGCATAGCCGCTCCCCGTCAGTCCTCCGCAAGCACGATTACGCAATCCTCCTCGGTGAACGTGTAGGTTTCCTCCTTATCCGGGTTCAGGCGGATGGCGTTCTCGCCGTCCACGCCCTGCAGGCGAAGCCCCAAAAACTGCTGCCCGGCCAGCGCCGTCGCCGCGGCGAGCGTGTACAGGTTCATGGAAACGCCGGTTTCCGCAAACAGCCGAACCGGTTTAATGTAGATTTCACAGCCCTCGTCGGTCAGCAGTTCTTCAAACAGCGGGTTGATCGACCGGTTCTGCGATACCTGCGTCAGCACCAGCGCGGCAAGGTTGGTGCCGATTACAAAGTCGTTTACATGCGCGCAGGCCGCCAGCGCCTGGCTTTTTTTACGCAGCATCTCGCTTACCACCACCACGCCGTCGCGCTTTTGCCGGTAATACCGGTTCAGCCGCAGGAGGATGGTCAGCGTTCGGGCATCCTCGTCCACGCCGTTCTTTTCCGCCAGTACGATAATGCGGTCCGGCTTGCCTTCCAGCAACGCCTCCAACCGGCAGCCGCAAAACACGTCGCAGGGTTCCCGGCGCACCAGCAGCGTGCCGATTTTTTCCTCGCCCGCGGCCACATGCGCGGAGGCGACCGTCAGCGTGGAACCTTCCGCCGCATATTTGGCGATCTCCTCAATAATGTCCTCCGTCATCCGCGTATGGCCGAACAGCAAAAACCGCATCGGCTGTTCCACCTCCGGCTCCCGCAGCCGGATCACTCCGGGGTTCACCGTTCCCGCCCGGTTTGCCGCCGTCGCTCCCCTGCGCTCGGCAATCAGAATGATTTCGTCATCCCTGTTCACAATCGTTTCTCCGCCCGGGTTCAGCAGCGTTTTACCGCCGCGTTTCAGCCCCATCACGGCGGCGTTGCGGTAATAGCAGGGGATTTCGGCAAACGCCTTTCCCGTAAGCGTCGGCGCTTTTTCCATATAGATTTCGT
>JAQUXV010000388.1 GCA_028692205.1 Eubacteriales bacterium | reverse complement strand
CTTACTGCAATAGGCCTGAACATCCTTATTGTAGTCGAAAGGTGATTCTTTTGTTTAACTTTTTATCTTCCACCCGCATAGCGGGTGGTTTTCTGTCTCGCTTCGCTCAACTGCCTAAAGGCATGAAAGCAACGCCGGGTGCCGTTCAAAGAGCGGCATCCGGCACAAAATCCGTGGATCGTGTATGGGTGTATTGAATCCCCATCCATCTGTTCAGGTCGCCACATTCCATGATGGGAACTGTTTCCCATTCCCTCCGCGTTATCCTTTTTTTCGAGAACGCGTTTTCTGGCAATCCGGGCAAAGGCCGTAAATATCCAGTCGGTGGCCCTGTATTTCAAAGCCGGTTTCATCCTCCAGCGCTTTTTCGTAGGCGCCCAGCGGGCACTGCGAAATGGGCAATATCTTCTTGCAGCCGGAGCATACCAGGTAGTGACTGTGTGCGGCGCGGTCGATCACATATGCCATACGGTTGTCGCCCGACAGGGTCACCCGCTGTAAAACGCCCTTCTGGCTCATTGTTTCCAGCGACCGGTAAACCGTAGACATGCTGATATCGATGGCTTTGGCTTTCAGCTGTAAATATATTTCTTCTACGGTAAAAGGCTGGTTTCCGGCCAGCATAATATCCAGAATGGACTTGCGCTGGCGGGTATTTTTTAAACCGCAGGTTTTCAGCCTCTGCTCGTATAAAAGATCGTCGGTCATAGGAACTCCTTATTTCTGCCATCCGTATTGAAATGAAGCTACCATATACGCAGTGCCAGAATACCATATTTTACAGGGAATTTCAAATATCCTTACGGATCACTACCCTTTTATCACAAACTATTTTCGTTAATTGCGTGCGAAGGAACGTTTTTATGCCAAATCGGTAAAAATCGTAAAGAATGGCTTGCCTTTTTATGCGCTACGTGGTACAATCATCCATGCGATTTATAGAACCTAAGGAGGTGAAGAACGTTGCCTAACATTAAATCCGCTATGAAACGCGTAAGGGTTAGCGAGAAGAAGAATCTTCGCAATCGTATCGTAAAGACTAAGGTGAAAACCGCGATTAAGAAGTTTGACGCGGAGCTCGCGGCCAATTCCGCGAACACCGGCGCGCAGTACAGCGTGACCACCTCCGCTATCGATAAGGCCGTCGCCAAAGGCATCATGCACAAGAACACGGCAAACCGTAAAAAGGCGCGCATGGCCAAGCATTTGACCAGCGCTGCTCAGTAACGGCGAACGGACGGATGCGTTTAACCGGAAGGCGAAGGCTTTCCGGTTTTTTGTATACCCAAATACCCCCGTAGGCCTGCCGACCGGGTTGGAAAGAAGGAAGCAGCATGGAACCGTGCAGTCTGGTAAAACTGGAACTTGCCCATAAGGAAGCCGTGCAGGCGTACCGCGATGAAATTATAGCGATGAGCAGCTCCATGGATGGTATGAATTCACTGCGCAGAATCAGCGATGCCGGGGAGTGGATCACGCTTGCACGCCAGCTGGAAAACGAGGAAACGCTGCCGGAAGGCATGGTGACGGCGGACCAATACCTTTACATTCGCAAATCGGATAACAAAGTTGTCGGCATGATCCAGTTCCGGCATACCCTGAACGAATCGCTTGCCCGGCACGCCGGACATATCGGCTATTCCGTGCGGCCATCGGAGCGGCGCAAGGGCTATGCCAAACAAATGCTGGCCGACTGTTTGGAAAAATGCCGCGCATATGGGCTTAAGCATGTGTTGATCTCCTGCCGCAAGGATAACGAGGCGAGCCGCCGCACGATCCTCGCAAACGGAGGGGTATACGAATGCGATGTATGGGTTGAGGATGAAAACGCACTCTTTGAAAAATACTGGATCCATCTGTAAGCACAGCGTTCCGCTCCCCACACGCGTAACGCTGTGCCGGAGGTTATGTTTAACCCTATCACGTATCAAAGCACATAAAATGGCTTAATAATCAAATGGAGTCTCCCCTTCCCTTCTGATTAAGTCGCGTGATTTATCACACGAGAATATTCAAAACCACTGTTGAAATGGAGAAAATCTTCGGTTTTGAAAATAGGCATCCGAAATTCTGCCTCCGCAAGAGATAGTAAAAGCAGCCGCATCCCATAAACGCAGGGCTGTTTTTCTTTTCCCTTGCCCGGCACGGCATGCTTTCTGTTCTCACTCCACCGGCAAGGATCTACCGGTTTATAAATGAATGCGACGGCTGTACTTTGCAATTTCTTCAGTAGCTGCATTAAGCCTATTTTATGTAAATAAACATCGAAAAGCCGCCGGGCCCAAGGGCCCGGCGGCAGGTTTGTTTGACTCTGGATTCGCGATTAACGGCCGAACTGAGCGTCGTTGTTGCCGCTAACGGTGGTCCACATTTCAAGCATGTTGATCGGGTCGTTGAAGTCCGCAAGCCAACCTTCACGGCAGAAGTCGTAATGTCCGGCTTTGCGCTCTTCCAGGAACACGGCCCAGTCAATCGCCTTGATGGTCATGTTGATGCCGATCACAGCCAGATCCTGCTGCATGCACTCGGCAACAGCAACGTGACCGGTGCTGTTGTTGGTAAGGTACTCAAGGGTGATCGGGGTGTTCGCGCTGAGCATGTTGTTGTCGTCGAACTCATAGCCGGCGGTTTTCAGCAGCTCGATAGCGCCGTCCACATCCACGTCGGTGCCATAGTAGCCGTCGGTGCCGTTGGGATAGTTCCAGGCAGCCGCATCCCTGAATTCGCCGCCATTGCCGTTCAGCATCCCGGCGGGGATGAAGGTGGTGGCAACTTCCTGGTCGCACTGCGCAACAGTATCCACGATGTACTGACGGTCAATCAGCATGGAGAACGCTTTACGCATGTTGGCAGCCTGTTCCACGGTTTTGCCGTCAAAGAGGCTGGACTTTACGTTGAAGCAGGAATAATAGGTGCCCAAGGTGCCGATGATGTGGAATTCGGGGTTAGCGGTCTCACGAAGCGTCGCGATCTGATCGGAAGGAACGGTGTCGATGAAGTCCAGATCGCCATTCTGATACGCGCTGTAAATAGCGGTGTCATCATCGCTGAGCATAAACTCAAGACGCTCGATCTTCACATTGGCGGCATCCCAGTAGTTGGGGTTCTTCACATATACCATGCTCTGGTTGTGGTTCCAGCTTGAACTGCCCCCGATTGTTGTGCCAAAACGAGAGTTAGTAAATGCCGACTTTCGGCATAAAACCCCTTGTTACTGCTTGGCAGTATCGTAACGGATTCCGGCTTGGCTGTCAAGGGCGGCGAAGCC
>JAQUXV010000387.1 GCA_028692205.1 Eubacteriales bacterium | reverse complement strand
GTGCTCCCTCGCAGGATGGACAGGCTTGTCGGTCGCTGATACCGCAGTATCAGTGGACGACTATCCTGTACTCCGAGAGGGAGTATCCGCGCCCCTTGCCGAACGCAAGCGCCGAAGGTTCCCAAAGAGCGAGCGGAAAGCCCTTTGGTGCGTCCGCAGACGCATCCCCTTGCCCGCGCCCGCAGGCATTGGTGGTATGCCAAAAGGTAAAAAAGGTGCAGGATGCGTCCGAAGGTTACCAAAGGGCGAGCGGAAAGCCCTTTGGTGCGTCCGCAGACGCATCCCCTTGCCCGCGCCCGCAGGCAGAGCGGTATGTCAAAGGTAAAAAAGGCGCAAGTTGCGCCCGAAGGCTTTCAAAGGGCGAGCGGAAAGCCCTTTGGTGCGTCCGCAGACGCATCCCCTTGCCCGCGCCCGCAGGCAGAGCGGTATGTCAAAGGTAAAAAAGGCGCAAGTTGCGCCCGAAGGCTTTCAAAGGGCGAGCGGAAAGCCCTTTGGTGCGTCCGCAGACGCATCCCCTGCCCATGCCTACAAGCATGGCCCTTTGTTGTGCCAAGCAATATAAAAAAACAGGATGCAAGGAATCATCCCAATTCCCTGCACCCTGTGCGCTGCCGCGAGCGAAACCGCGGCAACTTAAAACGCTTTGCGTTTTATTTGCTTGCTTCCAATGCCTTTTTCCCCAGCAGATAAGCGCCGATTAAACCGCTGACAGGGAAAAGCTCGGGCGCGACGATGTACTCGTCGATATGCTCAAGAATCGCCGGAGACTGCACATAACCGTTCAGTAGAGCCTGAACGCGTTTGTGAATCATGGGATAGAGCGCTTTGCGCTGCATCACGCCGCCGCCCAGAATAATCTTCTTCGGGCTGACGGTCAACACCAGATTAACGCACATCTGCGCCAGATAATCGGCCTCGATGGCAAAGGTCGGATGGTCGTCCGGCAGGGTTTTCGCATCGCCGCCGATGCGCGCGCCAATGCCCGGGCCCGCCGCCAGCCCTTCCAGACAGCCGTCGTGGTAGGGGCATACGCCGTGCGGGTTGGGATCGTCCGGGTTGGGGCGCAGCAGCATGTGCCCCAGCTCCGGGTGCATCAGCCCATGCACCAGCTTGCCGCCGGAAAGCACACCGCCGCCTACGCCGGTGCCGACTGTGATGTATACGGCGTCGCTTACGCCCTTAGCCGCGCCCTGCTCCGCCTCCGCCAGCACCGCGGCGTTAACGTCGGTGTCGATCGCGCAGGGAATATCGCGTTCCCCGCGCAAAGCGGGAAGCAGCGGATAGTCCTTCCAGGCCGTTTTGGGCGTGCTCGTAATCGAGCCGTAGTTCTCCGCCGAGGGATCCAGCTGCAAAGGCCCAAAAGAGCCTATGCCCAGCGCGTCGATCCCGTATTTCTCAAAAAAAGCCCTCATGGGCGGCACGGTCTCCTCCGGCGTAAGGGTCGGCAGGGTCAACCGTTCCAGTTCCTCCCCTGTCTCGGTAAAAACACTCAGCACCATCTTGGTTCCGCCAGCTTCTAAAGCGCCGATTTTCCGCATATCGGGCACCCCTCCATATGTATACAAGTTTACACCATCATAGCAGAACCCCCTGCGAAAATCAACCTTTACGGGCGTTTGAACCCGGCGGAAAACATGCGTTTGTTCCGCGTTCGTTTTGCTTGACGTTTGAAGCGGTTTTGCGTACAATAGAAAAAAGAGACGTTATCGCAAACGCTTTGCCGTCCGCCCCGCGGTGCTGCCGCGTAACCGTCGGCTTTTCTCTTTGCGCCGCTCGGGCATATGTAACCAATCGTATTTTCACCATAATCGCGTCTGCCGGATTGTTATATGCGGTTTCCGGCTGCGCATATGCTGTGTAACCGTGCCTGAACCGCTTACCCATGCCGGTGGGGGATGCGCGGGCGGTTTTGGGTAATAAAAACCTCTGCGGCGCGGACTTCGGCCTGCAGTGCGCCCGGTGCATGCCGCAAGAAACGTGAGCCCCGGACCTTTTCGGGCCATAGCGGCTCTGCCGGTTGTCAAATCTTCGGCAATGCCCTGCGCAACACTGGTTTTTAATCAAATCCGTCGCCGCGCGGATGCATTTGGCGGTTGAAATCGTATTTATGGAGGGCTTACATGTCCTTTTCATCCGACTGTAAGGAAGAGCTGTGCCGCGTGCCGTGCGATAAAAGCTGTTGCCGGCTTTCGGAGCTTGCCGCGCTGTATATGACGCTGGGCACGCTTTCCCTGCTGGGGCGCGGGCAGCTGTGCGTGCAGTTCTCGATGGAAAGCCCGGCCATCGCCCGGCGCGTGTTCGTGCTGCTGCAGAAGGAAACGCAGATTGTTGCGCAGCTGCATTACGTAACGCACGCGCGTTTCGGCGGACGGCGCAAGTGCGTGCTCACCGTCGGGCCTCATCAGGCGCCTGCGTTGCTTGGCACCCTCGGGATGATGGAAACGGATGCGGAGGGAGCGACCGCATTGCGCTCCACCGTGCCGCGCGTAAAGCTGAACCGGGATTGCTGCCGGCGCGCGTTCCTGCGCGGCGCGCTGCTGGGCTGCGGCACGATCTCCAACCCGGAGCACGGCTATCATCTGGAATTGGCCGCGGCGGATGAAACGCTCCGGCTGAACATCGCCAAATGCCTGCAAAGCATCGGCGTGCCCATCAAGCAGACACAGCGCGGCGGCGCTGTAAGCCTTTACTGCAAGCAGAGCGACCACATCGCGGATATTCTTACCGCGGCAGGTGCGCACCAGGCGGTAACCAAGCTGGAATCCATCCGCGTAAGGCGGCAGGTGCTGGGCACCGTCAACCGCGCCATGAACTGTGATAACGCCAATCTGCAAAAGCAGATGGATGCCAGCCAGCGCCAGCTGGAACTGATTGCCCGGCTGATGGAAACGGAGCGTTTCGGAGCCATGTCCCCGGCGCTGCAGCAGATCGCTCGCGCGCGGATGCAGGCGCCGGATATGAGCCTGGAGGAACTGGGGCAGACGCTTGATCCGCCCATCGGCAAAAGCGGCGTCAACCACCGCATCCGGCGGTTGATCCATTTTGCGCAGGAAGAACTGTACGAGCCGAACGCGGCGGTGGAACCGCCGCCCGAAAAGCAGAAATAACGCCGGATACCGGCTTTAGACGATTGGGAGGTCACCTTGTATGATTCGTACCGAACTGAATTTGCAACCCATGATGCCTTTTACCCGCGCCACCGCGGCGCAGCTCGCCGCCACGGCCAGCCGTTTCGATTGCCGGCTGACGCTGGAATGCGAGGGGCTGGTGCT
>JAQUXV010000386.1 GCA_028692205.1 Eubacteriales bacterium | reverse complement strand
CGTATCGAACGGGGTGATTGCGCCGAAATTATGCCAGAGTCCCAGTGAAACAGCGGGCAGCAGCAGGCCGCTTGCGCCGCAGCGACGGTATTTCATTTGCCCGTACCGTTCAGGGTTAGGATTGTATGTCATCTTTTACCTCCCGGAATTGTTGTTTGTTGTGTTTTGCCCTAGTTTCTTCATCATACATCAATCGGGCGCAATTGGAAAGGGATATGCGGAAAGCCTTTCTCCGTTTCCGGGAAAGGCTTCCGTGATAACTGTCCTCCGTTGCGCAGCAACGCCTCGATCAACATTCATGAAATCGTTTTGAGGTATCGCGACAACTCGCCGCGCTTCTGATAAGAAAACCCGCAGTGATCACACGCCTGGGTGAGCACTTGAGATATGATAAGCCTATGTCGTGCCGGGCACTTGTTGATTATGCCTTTCTCAGGTGCCGGGCAGCGTGTGCTCCTCCACATATGTCGCCTGTTCCGCGGTCATGCTTCCGCTATCCCGCAATACATCCAGCGCGCTTGCAGGCAGCCACGTCTCCTCGGCAGGCGTATAGGGAAGCCCAAGGTAGTAAGCAACAAACATCCGTATGGAGGCTGTGCCCAATTCCTGCTCCGAATCGGGGTAAAGCGTTTCCAGCGCTTTCGCCTGAAAACCCGAAGCCTCCGCCTCCGGCACGCCGAAAGCCAGCGCCAGCTTTTCAAGCGGCACACCATACAGCTCGCTGATCTCCCCGAAGCTGTACGAACCGCGAATATCCGCGGGATCATACTGGACGGCGTTTTCCCCATCCGCCGTCGTCTCCGTTGCCGGGATATCCAGCTGACGCGGTATTTTATCCGACTCGGTTTGCCAGAGGCCTGTAACGACGGTAAAAGCGATTCCCGCTGCCATAAAGAGCAGCGAAATCAGGAAGACCGCTGTTGGTTTGAGCTTCATTGCCCTTCGCCCCCCTTTGCGGTGGAAATGGTCACGGTATTCTCAACCGGGCAGGCCTTGCCGCTCACACACTGATAGCAGCTGATGCATTGATGGTCCCGTACCGCGCCGGACTTGGAAACCTCAATCTGCATCGGGCAGGCATGATCGCACTTTTTGCAGTGGATGCAGGTTGAGGCTTTTCTGCGAACCGGGAAAATGCGAATCAGGTTGAAAAGCCCCAGCAGCGCCCCGTACGGGCAGAGATACTTGCACCATGGGCGCTCCACAAACAGCGACAACACCGTAACCGCCAGCAGCACCCCGATGGCCGTCCATGCCACCTCGCCGGTCATGAAATTGAACAGCGCGTAATACGGATCCACGTCCTGAAACACCAGTTTACCCACCACCGCCGTCTGGTACACCACCAGTCCCAGCACACCGTAGCGCAGATAACGCAATGCCTTATCCAGTCTTTTAGGAATCAGCTTGCCATAATGTTTGGGGAACAGCTTGCGCCCCAGTTTGCCAATCCACTCCTGATAGCTGCCCAGCGGGCATACGTAGCCGCAGAACAGCGGGCCGAAGAACAGCGCCACCACAAGCCCCAGCGCCATCAGGATAAACGCCGCGCTGTGCAGCTTGGGCAGGAACGCCCCCGTCGTGATAAACTCGTAGATCGTTACCACGCCGCCGAACGGGCAGATGGCGTGCAGTGAAATTTCCGGCAGAAAGGGAATCACCAAACCGATTTCCTGAAACCATTTCACCAGCGCCAGTCCCGCGATCAGCACAAACACGAGAATTTGCACCCACAAGCGGAGCGAAGGGCCGTTCCTTTTCCGTAAGTCCATCGGTATCAACCTCCTTTGTCCCTTACCCTATCAGTGAAAGATGGCAAAATCGTGTCTTTTTGATTGTAAAATCGTGGCCATCAAACCAAAGAGCCAATTTTATTTTTCGCACATACGTTCAGAAGCTGGTAACGGCAACGCCGTGTCCCGGCAGACGCAACGGACTTTGATTCAGGGATTATTAAAAGTTATCAAGGGTTAAAGAACGGATATAAACGAATGATCTGATTGCATTATATCACGGAGCTTGCCGGAGATACAATATGGTAACAACAGGAAATCCATTCGGCAGGCATCGGTAACCAGTTGGAAGATCGGTATCAATAACACTTCCACTTAATATTTCAATTCGTCGTAAATGTGCTTTTACAGCAAACAGGGCAAACACAGTATGCTTGTGTTTGCCCTGTTCCTTCTCCACTATCATCGGGAATTGGGGATGTTTTCATCCTGTCCCTCGGTAACAGGAGTTCATTTGGTGATGTATGCCGTTTGTGCCCATCACCGGCGCTTGATGCATCCCGTTTTTACGGCTCCAGCCAATCCAGCTGCAGGCTTGTGGCGGCCTGTACCACATCGCCCGCCTTCACATATCCGTCCGTACCGTTGATGTCCATCAGCCAGCCGGGCTTCTCCTCCTGCGGCACCATCACATGCAGCCAGTCGCCGCGGGTACCGAGCACATGCATTTGGGTTCCGGCTTCCAGCGTCGCAACCGTACCGTCGAACCATCCGGTTCCCTTTTTGAGCGCAATATCCTTTTTGGCTTTCGCCACCGGCAGCGGCAAATATTGCGACAGCGGGTGCATTGCGCATTCCGATCCGGGATAATTCACATAGATGCCGGACATATAGCCTTCCTGACTGCCGATGCGCACATGATACCAATGATACGGGTTGCCCGGTTCTTCCCCAAGCACCTGCACCAGCGTACCTTCATGGTACAGTCCAAGGTTGGCGGAATGCGAGGAGGTTTTAGCTCGCAGATGTACGCCGCAAAGAACCCCGTAACCTTCCGGTACTGTATACCCGACAGCCGCGCGGCACTCCTCAGCCGTCTTTGGAAAAGCCTCCGCGTCGATATAATCCAGATAGGGCGGAATCAGCGCGGCGTCCACTTCCGTCTTCGGCTCTTCGCCGGTTTTGTAAACGGTAACGTGATACCAGTCCTGGGAAGCTTCCAGTTCGCCGCCTTCGCCGTCGATCACAATGCCTTCGCCGGTGTCCGTATTAGTATGCTGATAATCGACCAATTGACAGAGCGTCGTTTCCATCTCGTAATTATAACGCAGCCTTACGCCGAAGCTTTCACTTTCCACGTCCGAGACAGGGTATATAATCGCAAAGGCATTCCGTTGGCTTTCATACTCAATGTACACATCCCGGTTTTGCAGAATCGCTTTTTCCCCCACGGGGACTGCCGTCCATGAGTCGATATGGTACGGTCGGTCAACCATCACAAGTATGCGCGTACCATCCCTTTCAAAAATAAGCAGTCCCACATCG
>JAQUXV010000385.1 GCA_028692205.1 Eubacteriales bacterium | reverse complement strand
ATCGAGCCATGAGCCCGATTGACCTTCATATCCACAGCGCGTACAGCGACGGGCTTCTTTCGCCCGAGGCGCTATGCGCGCTGGCGCTTCAAAAACGGGTTTCCGTGATGGCACTTTGCGACCATGATACGCTGGATGGGTTGAAACCCATGGCGGACGCGGTGGCAATGTGCAACCGCGACGAAAAGCGACTGTCGTTTCTCCCGGCGGTGGAATTGAGCACCGGCAGCGACGGGCGTACCCACATCCTTGGCTATGGCGCGAGCGCGCAGGATGAACGCCTGCGCTCGGCAATGGCGGAGATGGGGGAAAAGCGCCGCGACCGCGCCGCGCGGATCATTGCCCGGTTGGAAGAACAGGGCGTCCGCCTGAACCCCGGAACCCTCGCCGATCCGCGGGAGAACGGGAAGTTCATCGGCCGGGCGCACATCGCGCGGGCGTTGATCGCTTCCGGCGTGGTAAACACGATGGAGCAGGCCTTTGACCGGTATCTGGGCGAAGGGCGGCCCGCATACGTTGCTCTGGAGCATTTTTCCGCCGCACAGGCCATCGGCATGCTGCGCGGCGCTGGCGCGGTGCCGGTGCTGGCCCATCCCATGCGGATGCGGCTAAGCGAACCCATGCTGACGGCGCTGATCGAATCTCTGCATTCGGAAGGCCTGATGGGTATTGAAGTATATCATCCGTCGGCTTCCCGCCGGGACATCCGCTTTTTGCAGGCAATTGCACGCAGAAACGGGATGCTGGTAACGGGCGGAAGCGATTTTCACGGCGATAAAGGCTTGCGCGTAACCCTCGGCGGATTGCCGTCGGGCTGGCGCAGCTGGGCCGAGGACCTAACGGCGCTGAAAACGGCAATCGCCGCGCGAAGCGCGTAAAGACAGCCTCGCGGCGAATACGGTCGCCACTAACCCCTCAATAAAGGAGCCACGTCTATGTACAACCAGGGTTACCGACCCCCCCCGAAAGCAGTGCCGCAAGCGCGGGCCGACGAACGATACCGTGCGGGATCCGCGAACACCGGCAGAAACGGCAAGCCGGGACGCGGAAACGGACGGCCCCGTAAGAAACGCAGTTTCAAGTGGCAGCTGGTTAAGCTGTTGCTGGTGCTGCTGGTGCTTGCGGCAGCGGCGGGCGGTATCTACGTTTGGAAAACGCAGGCGGACGTGCGCCCTTACACCTCCATCTTTCTGGACAACGTTTATGTGGACGGTATCGACCTTGCGGGGATGACCTGGGAACAGGGGAATGCCGCCGTCTATCAGCAGATCAACGATCATATCAGTTCCTGGTATGTGCGGCTGAAGAACGAGGCCGGCGAGTATAAGGACATTACTGCGCAGTCTCTGGGCATTAGCCGGGATCCGTCGGCGGCGCTGGAGGCAGCGTGGGCAATCGGTCACGATACCAGCACAACGGAACGGAAAACCATTTTCGAGCTGAAAAGTGAGATCGACGCGGCTAGCCAAACCACAAACAACTTTTCCAGCGTCGAGCAAAACGGCGACACCACTCAGATTGACGAAATTCTCAATACGCTTGCGAAGGCCGCCTATGTGGCCCCGCAGGATGCGGCTGTGCTCTCCTTCAACCCGGATAACACCAGCAACCCTTTCACTTTCCAAAACGAAGTGGTGGGGAAAGAGCTGAATGTGGAGGCTCTGCGGGAGCAGATACTTTCCATGGTGGAAACCTTCACAACCGGCGAGGTATTGATCAAGCCGGACGATGTGCAACCGTCCGAAACCGTTGCCGACCTGCAAAAGTATTATTCCTTGCGCTTCCGCGCCGTAACGCCAATCGACAGCCATTCCACCGAGGCGAGAAACGACAACATCCGTGTGGCGTTTTCTAAAATCAACGGATTGGTGATCGAGGATGGGAGCAAGTTCTCCTTTAACAAGGTTGTCGGCAAGCGCAACCAGGCCAACGGGTTCTACTCGGCTTACGAGTACAACTATGGTGAGCTGGTAACCGGTTGGGGCGGCGGCGTGTGCCAGGCGAGCACCACGGTATACCTGGCGGCGGTGCAGGCGGGCATGAAGATTACCGATCATACGGCGCACTCGACCCCCGTATCCTACACCGATATGGGCAAAGATGCGACCGTGAGCGATACAAAGGGCCACGAGGTGGATTTCGGCTTCAAAAATGTCAGCGGCAGCAAAATCTATCTGACGGCCCACGTCATCACCGACCCGAGCAATTCCAGACGGTACCTCTGCGAAGTCCGCATCTACGGGCTGAATATGGGCGGCACCAGTTACACGCTTGAAACCGAGATCATCGAGAAACTGCCCAAGCCTTCGGAACCGGAAATCATCGAAGATACGAAGGCGAAGTATGTTACTTACACCGACGAAGAAAAAACGGTGATCGAGGCCAGCGAAGGGTATGTGGTGGATACCTATCTGTGTACCTATGTGGACGGCGTGCAGACCGACCGCTCCAAAATTGCCACCAGCACTTATAAAAACCGAGCCGCCCGAATTTACGTGGGCGTAACGCCGCGTTTTTCGGAATAATGAGACAGCGGAACGATAACCGGCCGGGCAGACGCGATTGTATACATAAGGGTTAGCGGATGCGTTATCACACCCCGCTTTGTACCCCTCATACGGCTTGCGTTTAGTACCTCTTATGCGAATGCCCGACTACGCTTTCAAAACAGCAATTGCAAATCGCCTTGGCAGGCGGATGCACGTAGGATGCACCACGACGGCTCCCCGGATTTTAAATTACAAACCGCCCGTCGTTTCCCTTTATAGGAGACGAAGGGCGGTTTTGCGCACAGCCCTGTATATCGGTTTTTGCGGCGTTGAAAACGGGGAAGGGTTATTCCTCGTCTTCGGCAGGGGCCGAGGACGGCGCTTTTTCCCAAAGGCCGTACTGTTCTTCGTTCTTCAGAGCGGAGAGCATGTTTTCCTCCAGATGGGGGTAACGCCTGCCTAGCTCCGCCAGCAGATCCTTCATTTCCTGCCGCTTGGTGTGACCGTTGGCGGGGCAGGGGTTCACAAGCACCGGCAGGTTCAGCTGGCGCTGCATATGGATAACCTCTTTTTCGGGCATATACACCATCGGGCGGATCACGGTGATGTCCGTACGGCTCATATACGTCTTCGGATGAAAGGTGTGGAAGCGCCCCTCGAAGATCAGGCTCATTAAAAGCGTTTCCAGCACATCTTCGCGATGGTGCCCCAGCGCCAGCTTATTGCAGCCGAGCTGCTTGCTCATGTCGCAAAGCATCGCGCGGCGCATTTTGGCGCAAAGGGGGCAGGGGC
>JAQUXV010000384.1 GCA_028692205.1 Eubacteriales bacterium | reverse complement strand
TCCTCTTCGAAGGCTTCAAAGGAAAACGCGTCCGCGGGCAGCGCCGGACGGCCGTCCGTGTCCGGCCCGGCTTCGTTTACCAGCCACAGGGCGAGCGCCGGGCCGATGGGCGGCACGGCGTACAGCCCTTCCGCGCCGCGTACGGCGCAACGCCTGGTAAGCACCGGGTCGCCGAACGGCGCGCTCCCTTCGCACAGGAGCAGGCAATCTGAAAAAGCGCCGTTCAGCGTATCCAGATCGGCAAGGCTCACCAGCTCTTCCACAAGGCCCGCGAGCGTTGCGGGCGGATCCCGCAGGGGCAGTTGCAGCGCAAGCGCGCGTTCGCCCGAATCGTGAAAGGCGGAAAGCTTGCCGCTCCACCGGCGCAGCAGCTCGATCACCCGGCGGCTGGCGCGGCTGTCCGCGCCGGAAAAGCCGGTGAGGTGGTTGGCCATTTCCAGAAAACGTTTGGCGACAAAACGGTTCCAGTCCCCGTCAAACTGCAGCGGAAGTGAAATCTCCGCCCACAGGCGGCGAAGGGTAGCCAGTTCCTCGGGGGTGTTCACCGGCTCCAGCAGGTAGCGCGGGGACGCGATGGCGAAGGGCTTGCCCTCAAACGCGTAGGTGGTTACGCCCATCCCGGCGAACTCGTCGGCGACGGACGCGTTTTCGGGCACCAGCCATTTGAGCAGCGTGTTTTTATTAAGCACGGAGAAGGACAGCGGATGATCCTCGCGCGTCAGTGTGGGCAGGGCGCTGTGCTCCAGCAGGCCGTATACCGCCAGCGCGCGGATGTATAGCTCCGTTTCCGCTTCCGGGTCGCGAGCTTCCAACCGCTCCCGCCAGGAGACGCGCGGCGTTTGCAGATCGGCGATGTAGCGGTCGATCAGCCCGCTTAAGCTGGCGTCCACGGCGTACAGCGGGCTGCCCAACTCGGGGCGCTCGCCCAACGCCTGCAGGTAGCGCAGGTGCTGCAGCAGCCGCGCGCGGTCGGCCTCGTTCAGGAAGGCGCAGGGGTCCTCAAAGCGTTTGCGCGTACGGTTGTACCAGCGCACGCATTCCGGCAGCAGCGCCGAAAGATCGCCGGGGTTGGCGGCGGGCGAAATGGCCACTGTGGGCGAAAGCATGCCCAGAGGCTTGCGCTCCGGCACGCCGTCCCGCTCCGTGGAGAGCAGAAAAAGCCGCAAGCCGAAGGCCGCGCGGTCGGCGGGCAGCGCCGCGCGCACGCCCTGCAAAAAAGGGCCGCCCGCGCCCGCCAGCATATCCTCGCAGGTCAGTTCGGGCCAGGTGCCGTCTTTGGTCCACCCGTCCCACAACAACAGCAGGGCCAGCAGGGCGCGCCAGTCCACCATTTCCTGATGGCGCATGGCCTCCTCGTGGGGCAGGCGCATCAGGCGGCGTAGCTGCGCCTCGCCCGCCAGCACATCCGGGATGGCGTAGCCCACGTCCTCGCCCGAAGTGTTCATGTTTTGGGCGAAGCTTTCCAGCCACTCGTAGGGCTTCTGGTTGCCGTCGCTCACCACGCCCGCCCGGCCGTGGTAGCCCGTATGGAACCCCTCGCCCATGGAGGGCAGCAGGGTGAGGTAGGATGTTTTTTTATCCTGCTCGGCTTTGCGCAGGTCCGGCCGTTTCCGCTTCATGCTTCCTCCTCCTCCAGCACCGCCGCGAGCAGCGCCGCCGTAAAGCTCGCAAACGCGGCCTTCGGGCCCTCGCCCGCGCGGTTTCCGCCGCCCAGCCCCGCCACGGCCCGCGCCGCGTCCACCCGGTCGGGCACGCGTTGGGCCACGATATGGTCAAGGCCGTTCCACAGCGCGCGGCGAAGCTTCTGCCCATCGTCGCCCGTTTCCGCGCCCGTGCCGTACAATAGCAGCAGCTCGTGCATGGCGTTGATCGCGTCGGGGTCGAAAAGCCCGTTGTGGGAGGCGTCGTCATCCGGCAGGGTGGTGGGAACGTCGCCCACATGCTTTTCCACCGCGTGTACGATGTCCGCCTCCACCAGCGCGGCGCGGTCCTCCATGCCGGCCAGCGCGCGCGCCATGGCCTCGCGGCGGCTCTGCTCCTGCCGGAGGGTTTTGGGGTCGGTTAAATGCCGGTCCTCCCCCTCCATCAAAGCGATGTGCTCGCTAAGCTCCTCAAGCGCCGTGCGCTGGGCTTCCACCCGCTGCGTGCGCAGGGTTTTTTCGGTTTGCAGGGCGGTTAAAAACGCGTATCCGCCCGCGACCGGCAATAGCTCGTTGAGCTGTGTTTTCAGCTGGCGGTATTCGGTTTTTGCGCCTTCCGCCTCGTCGCCCTCTATCTGCCCGGCCTCGCAGCGCAGGCACTCCGCCTGCGCGTCCACCAGCTTGTGATAAACCTCGTACAGCTCCCGCGACTTGGTTTCGATCTCCCGTTCCGGCCGCAGGGTGGGCGGCAGCGTACGAAGCACCTGCCACACCCAGTTGGTGTAGAAGGCCATGAGGCGGTACAGCGAATCGATCAGCTTTTCCAGCTCGGCCCGTTGCGCCGCGCCGAAACGCCGCGCGCCGTGAAAATACGCCGTCCAGTAGTTCACCGTGCGGGACAGGCGGGGATCGTCGTTGCGGATGCAGGCGCGGAGCGTGGGGTAGCACTCGGCAAAGAATAGCGACGACGCCTTGAGGAACCCGCCGAACGCGGTGCGGTACAGCGCGGCTTCCTCGTCGAAACACTCCCAGGAAACATCGTGGGAATGCCATTGATAATAATAGCAGTCCATGTTGTGCGCGTCCGCGCCCCGGAACCCCGTGCGGAAAAACCTGGCGGTACAGCGCGCGGCCAGCCATTCCAGCAGGTGCGCGTCGTTCTCCTGGCTTTGCGAGCCGGTGGAGTAAATGCGCGTGGTTACAAACGCTTCCTGCGGCAGGCCCAGCAGGTACAGCGCATCGTACAGGCCGCGGGTATCCGCCTCGCTGGAGCGGATCATCCCTTCCATACCGTAATACTGCAGGGCGGTACGCGCCTTATCCAGAAACGCGGAGGACTTGACCACGATTTCCAGCGTCTCGTCCACGGCGGCGGGCGGCACGTCGTAATAGGGCAGCATCAGCACCGAGGAGAGGATGAACCGGTCGGCATCCCGGCTGAACCGGTTGCGAAGGTAGCGCGAAATGCTGGGGATGCCGCTGGCGCCTGTACCGCCGAAAATGGAGCCCAGCAGCATCACCTTGACGGTTTCGCCCGCGTCCAGCTCCCGCTGTATCTGCTTCAGGGTTTCCACCATCTCGTCCGGCTGGCCCTGCTCGTCCAGCTCGCCCAAATGGTCCAGCAGCTCGGCGAAGAACAGCACGCCCAGAT
>JAQUXV010000383.1 GCA_028692205.1 Eubacteriales bacterium | reverse complement strand
CTCATTGCGGATGATGAGTATCTCGTCCGCCTTGGTTTGCAAACCACGATTGATTGGGAAGGCCACGGGTTCCAGATCGTGGGCCTTGCGGCGGACGGCACGGAAGCCATCCGGCTGTTTGCGGATACCGACCCCGATATCCTGCTGACTGATATCAAAATGCCCGGGGTTGACGGTTTGGAGCTGATAGAACAGCTTAAGCGCCGCAAGCCCTCGCTTTATGTGGTCATCCTAACGCACTACAACGACTTTGCCTATGCGCAGAAAGCCATCCTTCTTGGCGCGTCCCAATACATCCTAAAAAGTGAATTAAACGAAGCCAGCCTGCTAAACACCCTTGAGCGGCTGCTGAACACGATCGAGGAAGACGAACAGCCCCGCAACGACTGCAAGAAACGGCTTCAGGACTATTTCCGCCGCTGTATTCTGATGAACGACAGTCAGGGCGCGCTTCCCAGCCCGGAGGATGCGCTGCCCCAGAAAGGCCACTATATGCTGGCGTCCTGCCGCTGCGATACCTCGGTGCTGCCCGAGGAACGGCAGAATATGTTCTACCGTTCCGTACGCAATATGATCAACAAATCTTGGCCCGACCTGCTTGTGAACAGCACGCAGGTGGGCCACCGCCTGCGTGTTTATATGCTGCTGTCCGTGCCGGAGCAGGCGGACGGGGAAGCGCCGCTGCAAAGCATGACGCGGCTTTCCAGCAACGTTCAGCAGTATTTCAGCACGGTGTTCCAGGTTGGCCTGAGCACCGCAAAAAACGAAAAGGAAATCAAACAGCTGGTGAGGGAGGCCGAGTCCGCGCTCAACCAATGTTTTTTCAGTGAGGAAACCGTGAGTACCTACCGGCCCGCGCCGACGGCTGCGGAAACCGAGTCCGCGCTCAACCCCGCCAACCTGCAGGATCTTGTGCGCAACCGCGAATGGCTCGCGCTTATGGAGTATATCCGCGAGGTTTTTATCAAGCTCCGGGCATCAGGCGATATTCACCGTGTGCAAACGGCGTATATCGATTTTCTAAGCGTCGCAAGGCAGCTGTCTACGCGGTACAGCCTGCTTGGCAATGCGTTTCTCACCGAGAAAAAGTTAAATTACGATAACTTCTCCGATTTCTGCCACATCGACGCCGTCGAGATGGTGATTACGGATATTTACCGCACGGTGGTGGATTTGCTGGATGGGCAGGGTAAGTGCTATTCCAGCGTCATCAAGCACTGCATGCAGTATATGCATGCCCATTACAACGAAAACATCGCCCTGTCCGACGCGGCCGAGGCGGTCAATGTGAGCAAGTGCTACCTCAGCCTGCTTTTCAAGCAGGAAACCGGCATCAATTTCTCCAAGTACCTGATCAACTATCGCATGGAGAACGCAAAAAGGCTGCTAACCACCACCATGCTGAAAACCTATGAGGTTGCGGAACAGGTGGGTTTCCCGAACCCCTATTATTTCTCGAAGGTTTTTAAGGATGTTACGGGGTTATCCTGTAAAGATTTTAAGAACTTAAATCGATAACGTCAAGATGTTTTCTGAAAACAGCACGTTTCGCCGGTCCGTGCGCTATTGCGCTAAACGGATGGCTTTCAGGCGCTTCATCACGTCGTTTGCTCCGCGGCCGAAATAATCGTGCAGCGACAGGTATTCACGATACAGTTTTTCATATATCTCCGTAGATTTCGGCAAATAGCAGGCAGCTTTGGCGCTGCCCATCGCGCGGGCCGCCTGCGCGACCGTGGCATAACCGCCTGCCTCCTCGCCCGCAGCCACTGCGGCGAAGATCGCGCTGCCCAACGCCGGGCCCTGCGTCGCTCCGGCAATGTGTACGGGCATGTTCAGCACATCCGCATATATCTGCATCGCCAGCGGATTTTTCCGGGATACGCCGCCGCTTACATAAAACTCGTTTACCGCAACCCCGCTCGCGCGGTAATTATCCAGGATTACTCTCGCGCCAAAAGCGGTGGCTTCGATTAACGCGCGGTAAATTTCCTCCGCCTTTGTTTGCAGCGTCATGCCAAGCAGCAGGCCCGTCAGGTCGGAATCAGCAAGCACGCTGCGGTTACCGTTCCACCAATCCAACGCAAGCAGGCCGCTTTGGCCCGGGCGCAACTCGGCGGCCAGCTCCGTCAGGTATTCCTGCACCGTCACACCCCGCCGTTTGGCCGCATCCACATAGGCCGGAGGCGTCATTTGCTTTTCCAGCCAGCCAAAATGGTCGCCCACACAGCTTTGGCCCGCTTCGTAGCCCGCGTAACCCGGCATAACGCCGTCCTGCACGACCCCGCTCATGCCGGGCACGGGCGTCGCTTTGTGATCCATTACGATATGGCAAGTGGAGGTTCCGATAATCGCGAGCAGTTTCCCCGGCCCGTCGATTCCCGCGGCGGGCAGGCAAACATGCGCGTCGATGTTTCCGGCCGCTACCGGTGTGCCGGGGCAAAGCCCGTACCGCCTGGCCACGGCCTCGCCCAGCACGCCCGCGCGCGAACCAAGCGCCGCGACGGGGCCACGGAGTTTTTGCGTCACCACCTTCCGAAAGCCGGGGTTGAGCGCCTCAAAATACGCTTCCTCCGGGAAAACGCCCGTATACAGCGCCTTGTAGCCAAGGCAGCCCGCGCTTCGGGTATGCCTGCCCGTAAGCTGCCAGACCAGCCAATCCACCGCTTCCACGTAATGCGCCATGCGTCCGTAAACATCCGGCGCTTCTTCAAACAGCTGCAGTAGCTTTGGAAAGAGCCATTCGGCGTTGACGATTCCCCCGTAGTTTTTAAGCCAGGGTTCCTTTCTTTCCAGCGCGATCTCCGTCATCCGGCGCGCCTGTTCCTGCCCGGCGTGGTGTTTCCACATCATTACATACGCATAGGGGTTTGGGGCAAATTCGTCCTGAAAGCACAGCGGCGTGCCGTTCTCATCCACCGGCAGGACCGTGCTGGACGTACAATCCAGCCCAATCGCGATGATTTCTTTCGGGTTAACCGCAGCCGCCAGTTTCGGCAAAACCTCCGCCAGCACATCCAGATAGTCCATCGGGTGCTGAAGCGCCCAATCCGACCCCAGCTTCGTCCCGTTGGGCAGGGCGCGATCCATGACCCCGTGAGGATACTCCAGCTGCGCGGAGGCAATCTCCCGTCCGTCGCTTACATCCACCAGAACCCCCCGGCCGCTGAGCGTACCAAAATCGACTCCAATTGCGTACTTAGGCATTCGGACAGCCCCCTTCATGGTCGATATGCTATGGCAGAATCATCCGTTGCACCCAAACCCGTGCCGGGAAAATAAAATGGGTTCTT
>JAQUXV010000023.1 GCA_028692205.1 Eubacteriales bacterium | reverse complement strand
TATATCTGGCCCGCTATACGCTGGACCGTTTCGGCCAGATGATTATTATCGGCGTAATGGCGATGATGCTTTTCCATGTGTTTGAGAACGTGGGCATGACAACCGGGCTGATGCCGGTTACAGGCATTCCTCTGCCCTTCCTGAGTTACGGAGGCAGCAACCTGATTACCAACATGGCGGGCATCGGGCTGGTGCTGAACGTGGTTCGCAACCGCAGCGTTACCAATACGGAACTGTTAACGCCGCAGACCCGCGTTCGCGGCAAATATACACGATAAAGCTTCTTGAGCGGGGCGCGTCCAAACCGGACGCGCCCCGCTTTTCTAATATTATAATTAAACCACATATAGGTTGAGCGTGCAGATATAGGTACACCATAACCGCACACAGACCCGTTAAAGCCGTACGATACCAACGCACCGGAAAGCTGTAAGCCTCCATCCTAAGTGGGCGATCGGGTCTCAACAAACCGGAGGGGCGCATCCAAAACGGATACGCCCCTCCGGTCTATTGAACGGCATTCCTATCTGCCGCGCCGTATCTACGGTTATTTTCTTAGTTATCCTGCGCAATCGAAGTAAAGTAGTTGATTACATAACCGATTTGCCCCTGATAATCAATTTTCACCCAGTCCGTACCCGGCGTAACGACAATCGCCTCGCTTCCGTTGGGCATCCGCGCGACCACCGCAGAGGTCATGGAGGCTTCGCTGCGGAGGTTGACGTACGTGCCCTGCGGATGAGAAATCGTCAGCATCGGGACACCGGGCAGGTTATAGAACATCAAATACCGGGTCATCACATAGCCGGTGGCGGAAAGGCTGGGTACATAGACTTTGCTCCAGGTAATGCCCTGCACGAGCATCGTCAGCTTCGTGCCGTTGCCCAGCCGGGCGACAATATTGGCGGCGGCGGAAGGCAATTCGCGCAAGTTGAGGCGCTGGGAGCTCACCGGGTTGTTAACGAGGGCATAGCTGCCTGTATCAGGGTCGGCGGGCGTATTGTCCTCCTCTTCCCGGGCCGAGATATCGCGCTCGGCGTTCAGCCCCTCCATCAGGAAATCGCTGCTGATGAAGCCGGTATACCCGTCGATACATACATACCACCAGTGCGTGCCCTGATAAATTACCGATACATATCGGTCGCCCGCAAACCGGCGGCGTACCGACGCGCCGGCGCTCGGTGCCACGCGCATATTAACGGATGTGTTGTTGGGCGTTTTAATGGTGGCCACGGTCGCGCCAAGCGGCTGATACGAAACCGAGGTGAACTCTTTTCGCACATAGCCCAGTGTTTCGCCCAGCTGCACCCGGTACCAGCCGTTCTCCTCCGAAAGTACGTTCAGGGGCACGCCGTTATACAGAATGGTAATTACCGACGCGGAATAGCTGGGGTACGAGCGCAGGTTCAAAAAGGCCGTCGATTTGGAATTGCTCACAATCGCGACGTTGCCGTAGGTCAGGTTGTCGGTGGTATTCAGAAAATTCTTGCTCATATAGCCGCTTTTTCCATCATAGGTTTTCACGGCGTAAAAATTATTCTTGCTTCCGTTTACAATCACCCATGTGCCTGTGGGATAGCCCCCCAGCCTCGTGCTGGAGGTGCTCGCGTCGGCACGCAGGTTCAGCGATTTGGTGCCGTACACAACGGCATAGGTTTCCGCGACGGCAACGCCAAGCAGCGAAAGCGTCAGAACGGCGGCCAGAACAGCCGCCAGGAAACGGGCGGATTTGCCTTTCATGCTCTTTTTCATCATCGATCGTTCCTTTCGGCAGGCATTATACGATTCCGAAGTCCCTTCCGAAGCGTCTGGCGCGGAGCCTCCGTTTCGTATCACCGTTTCAAAAATAAAAACGAATGGCCGCGGCGGTTTCTTCCCGGCTGCGGCCTTCGAATGCGAATCTCATTTTCTCTCTTTTTGATAACGGTCAAGCGCAAGCGCCCGCTCTACGGCGCTTTCTACTTTTTCGTCCAGCACCGGCGGTTTTTCTCCGCCGAAAGCCACATGCAAAAAGAATTCGCGCGTACCGTTATTCCCCGTCACATGGCTGTGCGTAACGCCGAGCACAGCCGTTTGCGGCTGCGCGTTCAGCTCCGCAATCAGCCGTTTCAGCAGCGGCTCGTAAGCCGAATCCGGCAGGTCGCCCGTGCGCCGGGCTTCGGCGCTTTCCGTTTCAAACAGGGGCTTAACCAGGCAGAGCAGCTCGCCCTGCCCGCACATGATCGCGCGGTACAGCGGAACCGCCTTGATAAGCGAAAGATAACTTAAATCCACACTGCCGAGCGTAGGCACGGGTTCCAGCGCCAGCAGCTTTTCATCCCCGAGGTTCGTCTTTTCCAGATTCACAACCACCGGGTTCTGCGCCAGGCTCCCCTTCAGTTGGCCGTAACCAACCTCCACCGCGTACACAAGCGCTGCGCCATGCTGCACCAGGCAATCCGTAAACCCGCCGGTACACGCGCCCGCGTCGATGCACACGCATCCCTCCGCCGTAACGCCGAAGTCCGCCAACGCCCCTTCCAGCTTATAACCGCCTTTACCCACATAACGTTCGTATAATCCGCGTACATCCATGGACAGCTCGGCGGGCACCATCTCCCCGCCGGTATGCACCGGTTTGCCACCACAGGTAACCGCCCCGCTCAACAGGTAGGGCAGCGCCTCTTCCTTCGTTTCAAAGAAGCCTTCGGTCAGCAGCCGGTCGATCGCTTTGACCTTTTTACTCAAAATCCATTCCCCGCCCGCTTCAGCGGCAGCCATGCCAGTACCTTTTCAATCTGCGGATCCCAAAAATCCCAGTTATGCGCGGCATCCGGCTGTGTTTCATAACGAATACCGAATTTTTCCCGATATTTTGCTACAAACGCTTCATTGACGCCGAACAGGTCATCCTTTTCGCCGCAGGAGATATACATGCGCGGCGCGTCCTTCGGGTCCAGCCAATCCGCAAGCAGCGTCAGGTTTGCGTTGCCGCTGCGCAGGGCTTCCTCGCTGCCGAAAATATCGTTCAGCTCCGGCGTCCACCACGGTGAAACCTGATACGCTTCCTGCATCATCAGCGGGCCGGAAATCGACGCGGCCGCGGCGTACCGTTCGGGCTTGAGCAGTCCAAGCCGGAGCGCGCCGTAGCCACCCATCGAAAGGCCCGCCACATAACGATCCTCCCGTTTGGCGGACAGCGGAAAATACGCCTCCATAATTCGGGGTAGCTCATCGCTGATAAAAGTTTCGTATTTCGCGCCGTGCGCCATATCGGTGTAAAACGAACGGCCTCCCGCGGGCATCACCACGGCGATGGCGTATTGGGCCGCATAACTTGCGATGCGCGAGCAGCGCATCCATGCGGTATAATCGTCGCATATCCCGTGCAGCAGATACAGCGTGGGAAGCTCCTGCCGGTTATGCTCCTCAAAGGCAGCCAAATCCGGCAGGAGCACGTAGGCTTCCGTGTAGATATTCAGTGTTTGGCTGTAAAAGTGAAAATCATTCCAGATCATTTTTGAACATCTTCTTTTTCATATTTCTCCGTTTATCAGGCCAGCGAATAGGCGGCGATGCCGATAAACAGGGCGATGGAAACCATCGTCTGCACCGAGAGCGTGGTGGAGATGTACTCACCATGCCCCGTAACATCCACATACAGCGGGATGATAAACGGCGCGGGCAAGCTGTAGGCCAGCATCATCGCCACAAACAGCCGTTTTTCAAACGGAATCACGCTGAAGATCACTAGCGAGCCGAGGCCGAGCAGCGCCGCCATCACCAGCAGCCGAAACCCGACGGTTTTCAGTACAGGGCGCATCAACTCCCGGCGGAAGCTCAGCTCGTAGCCCACAATCAGCAAAATCAGCGTGGAGGTCGGAGCGGCGACGAAAGCGATTGCATCACTGAGAATCGGCCAGATCGCCGAGGTTTGCGCCCGCTGTCCTATGCCCGTCACCCCCAGTAGCACACCCAGCACAATCGCTAAGAATACCGGATTTTTGATCATGTTCAGCAGCAGCGCTCTTGGCGTGGTTTTTTCGCCGCCCACCGCTTTCAGCGTGGTCAGGAATACGGTGAAAGCAAACAGCGTCTGCCCGATATCCACCATGGCGAAAATTTTCGTCTGCCCCGCGTACAAAAGGCCGAACAGCGCATAACCCAGCATACCGCCTTCAAAGTTGGTGGTCAGGAACGGCAAAAACTTCCCATAAGGCTTCATCCACCGTCTCAGGCCGAAGCCCGCCAGCAGGCCCAACCCGCAGGAAACAAACACAACCGTGAAGGTGAGGGCGATTTTGCCGCTGTATTCGGTGGTAAAGAAGGCGTTAAACAGCACCACGGGCAGGGTGATGTTGCCCACCACCGCTTTTAACCCCTTCAGCCCTTCGGCGCCAAATATTTTCCTGCGGTTGCAAAGGTAGCCCAGCCCAAAGGTGAGCAGCACCGGCAGCACCATTTGCACAATGGGTAGAAACATCGCCACGCCCCCCTGATCTTCGGTTTAGACCGTTTCCTTGTCCATAACGCCCACTGTGACTGCGGCGCGCTTCGGCGCCCGCGCGCGTTCGCGAAGCCAAAGCCCCGCAAGCAGCAGCACTGGGAATACGATAGCCGCTAATAGCCCGGTCTGCAGCCTGCCGCCGGATACGCTGGCCACCAGCCCGACCACCGCTGGGCCGGACGAGCAGCCCAGATCCCCCGCCAACGCCAGCAACGCAAACATTGCCGTACCGCCCGAAGGGCAGCCCGCGGCGGAAAGGCTGAATGTGCCCGGCCAGAAAACCCCGACCGAGAAGCCGACCATCGCACAGCCAATGAGGCTGATTGCCGGCTGCGAAACCAGCGAGGCCAGCAGATAGCCAATAACGCACAGCCCGGCGCATACCGCCATTACTTTGGGCAGGGACAGCCGGTCGCTGAACTTAGCGTGCAGCACGCGCGACAGCCCCATCATCGCCGCAAACAGACAAGGGCCCGTAAGGTCGCCGACCGCTTTGCTCACCTTCAGGCCGGACTCCGCAAACGTACTCGCCCACTGGCTCATACCCTGTTCGCTGGCGCCCGCGCAAACCATCAGCAAGGCGAAAATCCAAAACAGCTTGCTTTTGAAAAGCGAGCCGATGCTCATGCCGCTGCCCGTTTCCGTAAGCCGGTTTATAGGCACGCGCGCAAAATAGAACGCGTTGCCCAGCGGCAACGCCGCCCAAATAAGCGCCATCACCGGCCAACGTTCCACGCCGAAGATCGCAAAGAACGCCGTGGTCGACAGTACCACAAACACATGCCCCCAGCAGTAGAAGGAATGCAGCAGGCTCATGGCCGCTTCCTTCTTCTCGGTCGGGCATGCCTCCACAATGGGGCTTACCAGCACCTCGATCAGGCCCCCGCCAATCGCATAGAGAACAATGGCAATCAGCAGTCCCGTAAACGGCACGGGCATCAGCTGCGGCAGAATGGCAAGTCCCGCGAGCCCCAGCGCCGCAAGTACATGCGCCGCCACAATCCAGAAGCGGTAGCCCAGCTTGTCCACAAAGTGTGCGGAAAGCGCATCCACCACCAGCTGCACCGCGAAGTTCAGGCTCACCAGCAGCGTAATCTGCTCCAGCGGCACCCCCATCTGGCGCTGGAACGTTAAAAAAAGCAGGGGCGCGAAATTATTGACGATTGCCTGCGTTACGTACCCCAGATAACTGGCGTACAAGGTATGCGTATAGTTGTTACGGACGGTCATGCTAATTCCTCCTACATCCCGGCTATCATACCATAGTTCACCGTGAATGGGAAGTCCGTGCGGCATGCAGCAAGGTTTGAAAAGCGTCGCTCAAATCATTCCGGGTGACGATTCCAACATATTGTCACCCATATTTATATTTATGGTTGACAATACCATTTTTCTATGCTATCATCGCAACCGGATAAGCACCGATACGGTTTCAACGCGCCGGTCACGGCAGCAGCGAAACGGTTATCCGTATTTACCCGGAGCTAAAGCACGGTTCGGCCGCAACGAAAGGAAGACCGCATTTCTATGCAGAAGAACAAGCTCTCCACCATCGACCTGGTTTATATCGCCTTATTCACCGTACTGATCGCCGTATGCGCCTGGATTTCCATTCCTTCCGCCGTTCCCTTTACGCTGCAAACCTTCGGCGTGTTATGCACGCTTGGGCTGTTGGGCGGCAAACGCGCCACGTTCGCGATTCTGGTGTATATTCTGCTGGGGGCCGTCGGGATTCCGGTATTCTCCGGCTTTCGCGGCGGAATCGGCATCCTGCTGGGCAATACCGGCGGTTATCTGCTTGGGTTTCTGGTCTCGGGGCTTGTCTATTGGCTGCTCACCACGCTTCTGGGCGAAAAGCCGTGGGTTCGCATGGTTGGGATGCTGCTTGCGCTGGTCTCCTGCTATGTGTTCGGCACCGCATGGTTTATGATTTTATACACGCATACCACAGGCCCCATCGCCCTTTCCACCGCGCTGGGCTGGTGCGTTATTCCCTTCCTGCTTCCGGAAGTCGCAAAGACCGCGCTTGCCTTCTTTATGGTTCACGCGATCCCGAAACGCGTAAAAGCGTTCCGCTAAAACTGCAACCGGCAAAGCCGCTCCCCGAACTGCCATCGGGGAGCGGCTTTTTGGGTATCGGCGCAACATCCGTCGCAGGATTTTGCAGATTAGTTGCCGGGGAACGGATCGGACCTATGTCGGTCCATGCCTGATTGATGAACCCGCGCGATGAAACAGCGCGTTTTCAACAGGCTGCTGAATTCGATAGAACGGCAGCGCCGTTTCAAGAATAGCCCGGCCGTAGAGTGGCGGAAATGCGCCCGTCGGCACGCGGATGGGAATTCTGTCAGGCGTTCGCCAGCAATTTCTCGTAAATCGCCACGTAATCCTTCGCGCTGTGCGCCCAGCTGTAATCGCCTTCCATACCGCGCTTCTGCATCGCCTTGAGCACGGATTGGTCGTTTTCATAGTAGTAAAGGGCGCGCCGGATAACCGCGAGCATGTCGTGCGCGTTGTAATTGAGGAAGCTGAAGCCGTTGCCATCCTTGGTGTACTCATTGTAGCTGAGCACCGTGTCCCGGAGGCCGCCGGTTTCCCGCACGATGGGGATGGTGCCGTAACGCATGGCGATCAGTTGGCTCAGGCCGCAGGGCTCAAACAGCGACGGCATGAGGAAGAAATCCGCCGCGGCATACAGCTTATGCGCGAGCACCGTATCCATGGCAAAGCGGGCCGCCAGTTTGCCGCGGTACTGCCCTTCCGCCCAGCTGAACAGGTTGGTATACCGCGCGTCGCCCATGCCCAGCACCGCCATCTGCACATGCTCGCTCATAATATCGCCCAGCACACAGTCGATCAGGTCCAACCCCTTCTGGTTGGTCAGCCGTCCGACCATCGCAATCAGCGGGACATTCGGGTCCACTTCCAGGCCCAGTTCCTTTTGCAGTTTTGCCTTATTGACCGCTTTGCCCTCCGGCTTCGCGAGGCTGAAGGTCTGATAGATCATCTTGTCGTGCTCGGGATCATAATCCTTCACATCGATACCGTTCAGCACTCCGTACAGCGTATCCTTGCGGGCGCGGATCAGCCCGTCCAGCCGTTCGCCGTAGTAGGCGGTGGTAATCTCCTCGGCATAACTGGGGCTGACGGTGGAAATGGCGTCGCTGTACACCAGCCCCGCCTTCATAAAGTTGGCGCAGCCGTAGCATTCCAGCTTGTCGCTGGACCACAGGCCGTCGCCCAAGCCAAGCACATCCTGTACTTCCCGGATGCCGAAAATACCCTGATACTGCAGGTTGTGGATGGTGAAGATGCTGCGGATGCCGGAATAGAACGGCAGGTGCGCATACTGGATTTTCAACAGCGCGGGCACCATACCGCTTTGCCAATCGTGCGCGTGCAGGATGTCCGGCTTGAACTCGATCAGCGGAAGCGCGTTCAGCACCGCGCGGCAGAAGAAACCGTAGCGCTCGTACTCGTCTCCGCCAAGCCCATAGATATACGGACGGCCGAAATAGTATTTATTATCCAGGAAATAGTAGGTTACGCCGTCCATTTTCAGCATCATCACGCCGCAGTACTGCCTGCGCCAGCCCAACTGCACATCAAAATGCAGCAGGAACTGCATTTTATGCTGCCAATCCAGCGGGATCGCCGTATACATAGGCAGCATTACCCGCACGTCGTGCCCCTGTTTGGCCAGCACCGGTGCCAGAGAACCAACCACGTCCGCCAGACCGCCGGTTTTAACAAAGGGGACGCATTCGCTTGCCGTAAAAAGAATATTCATTGCTTACGCTCCTTGCCGGCCTCCGCCGGAGGCCTTGGTGTATCCGCCCAAGCGGCAATTTAACCGGGCTAGATCTTCATATTTTTGGAGATCACAATGGGATAACCGCTGGGACCGATCAGCTTGCCGCCGCTCTGGATAACCGCCTGCTTATCCAGAATGCAGTTTTCCAGATGAGCGTTTTCCTCAATCACGCTGTCCTGCATAATGATACAGTTCTTAATCTGTGCGCCTTTTGCCACTTTTACACCGCGGAAGAGCACGCTGTGTTCCACCGTGCCGTCGATAATGCAGCCGTCCGCTACGATCGAGTTGGTTACGTTGGCGTTTTCCAGATGCCGCGCAGGCAGCTCGTCGCGCACTTTGGTATACACGGGTTTATCCTCGCTAAAGAGCGCATGGCGGATTTTGGGGTCGATCACATCCAGGTTGAACTTGAAGTAGCTTTGCACACTGTCCATGCGGTAGCAAACGTCCTTGTACTCATAGCCGCCCACGCGCATCCCGGCGTCGCGGATCATCCGCTGGAACACATCCCGCGTCAGGTCGTGGTAGCCGTGCGCCGCGCCGCGATCCACCAGATCGATCATCAGATCCTTGCGAAGCAGGAAAACCTCCATGCAGGTGTTCTCATACCGCGGCTTGGTGGGGTCGATCTCCACATCGGCGATCATTCCTTCGGAATCGATGTCGAAGTAGATGCCGTATTCCGGGCGGCGCATATCGGGGTTTTTGGTATACATGATGGTTACATCCGCGCCGCTCTGGCGATGCTGATCGAACATCTCGTTAAAATCGGCGTTGAAGATAATCAGGCTGTTGCATAGCAGCACATACTCCTGTTTGCTGCGACGCAGGTAACCGAAGTTGGAATGGATGGCATCAAGGCTGCCGCTGTATACGCCCACGTTTTCACGCGTCAGGAACGGCGGGAGAATGTAGAGGCCGTCGTTCTTGCCGTGCAGATCCCACTCCTTGCCGCTGCCCAGATGGTCCATCAGGCTGTGATAGTTTTTCTGCATAATTACGCCGACGTTTTTGATACCGCTGTTCACCATGCTGCTGACCAAAAAGTCGATCACCCGGTAGCGGCCCGCGACGGGCATGGCGGCGATGGCGCGTAAGAGGGTGAGTTCTCGTAAAAAGCTGTCCCTCTCGCCGGTATAAATCATTCCTAATACATTTTTCATGGCCATGGTGTTTCCCTCTTTTCCTACGGTTTGTTCGAGCGTTAAATGGCGCGCTGTTCTCCAGCCTTCACCGTTTCGCCCGCCGCGAGCTTCACGTTTTGACCTACCACGGCAATGTTGCCGGTTTCCTCGCCTACGCGGGCCCCCGCGCCGATCACTGCGCCTTCGGCAACGATCGCGCGGCATACGCAGGCTCCGCGCCCCACAACGGCGTTCGGCATGATGACGCTGTCCACCACAATCGCGCCCTCTTTCACTTCAACGCCCGAAAACAGCACGCTGTGTTCCACACGACCGTATACCTCGCACCCTTCGGTGATAAGGCTGGTTTTCGCGACCCCACCGGAAGCGATATAATGCGGCGTCTCCCCCGGGTTCCGGCCATAGATGCGCCACTTCTTATCATACAGGTCGATCGGCATCGGCATATGAAGCAAGTCCATATTTGCCTCCCAGAGGCTTTCAATGGTGCCGACATCCTTCCAATAGCCCTCGAAATCATAGGCGTAGAGCTTTTGGTGGTCATCCAGCATATTGGGGATGATGTTTTTACCGAAATCGTTGCTGCTGCCGGGGGTTTCGGCGTCCTGCTGGAGGTATTTGCGGAGTTTCTCCCAGGTGAACATGTACACGCCCATGCTGGCCTTGTTGTTCTTGGGCTTGGGCGGCTTCTCCTCAAACTCTACGATCACGTTGTCCTTATCGGTATTCATGATACCGAAACGGGGAGCCTCCTCCCAGGGCACTTCGCGAACGGCGATGGTCACGTCCGCCTCGCGCTCGATATGGTAACGCAGCATGGCGTTATAATCCATCTTATAAATGTGGTCGCCGCTCAGGATGAGCACGTACTCGGGGTTAAACTGCTCAATAAACGATACGTTCTGATAGATGGCATTGGCCGTTCCGCTGTACCACTCGCCCTGCTTGCCTTTCACATACGGCGGTAAAACATATACGCCGCCGTGAGCAAGGTCCAAATCCCAGGGGGAGCCGCTGCCGATATAGGCGTTCAGCTCCAGCGGCTGATACTGCGTCAGCACGCCCACGACGTCGATGCCGCTGTTGGCGCAGTTACTGAGCGGAAAATCGATGATACGGTATTTGCCGCCATAGGGGATGGCGGGTTTTGCCATGTTCGCCGTTAAAATCCCCAACCGGCTCCCCTGCCCTCCCGCGAGCAGCATGGCGATACATTGTTTCTTTTTCAGCATCCGGGATCCACTCCTTTTGTGTTATGGGAAAACCATCGCGTCTTTCCTGCGCCCTGCGCGGAACCCGCCCGAAAGCCGCGTATAAACCGATTAAACCGTTTATACCAAAGTATGATCGGCGCTTCCCCTCACGTATAGTTTCTCGGTTTGTTCCTCTCCGACCGTCGGTGGGGGCGCGCCTGCGTCCTCCCCGGCCGCCCTCGCTTCCGTTTGCATAGGCGATCCTCTCCTTTGCTCCGCTTCCAGTCGTTCGGCGTCGTCCTCGACCTGCGCAAAGCGTTTTTCATACGTGAAATAGCAGCAGCTCAACGGGGGCACGCACACGTCCGCATGGAACGGAAAACCGTTGAATTCTCCTGGTTCCGCATGGATTTCGTATGCATTGTACTGGTCGCTGCCGCCGAACTCCGCCCGATCGGTGTTAAACAGTTCGTTCAGCTCGCCCATCAGCGGAAGCCCGATACGATAAATAGGGTGGAACACCGGTGTGAAGTTCGCCACACAGAGAACGGCGTTTCCCTTACGGTCCGTACGCAGGAACGCAATAACGCTGTTGTCCGAATCGTTGGCGGTGATCCACTGAAAGCCGTCCCATGACGTATCCACCTCGTGAAGCGCCGGGGTGCCGCTGTACAGGTGGTTCAGTGTTTTCACACACTGCTGCACCTGCGGATGACGGTCGTATACCAGCAGGAACCAGTCCAGCTGGTCGTCGTACTTCCACTCGATAAAGTGCGCAAACTCGCTGCCCATAAACAGCAGCTTCTTGCCCGGGTGGGCCATGGTGTAGCCGTACAGCGCGCGTAGCCCGGCAAATTTTTGCCAGAGGTCGCCCGGATTCTTATCCAGCATACTGTGTTTGCCGTGCACTACTTCGTCGTGGGAGAAGGGCAGAATGTAGTTTTCGCTGAAAGCGTAAAACATGCTGAACGTTAATTTATCGTGATGATACTTGCGGTAAACGGTGTCTTTTTTAATGTAGGAAAGAATGTCGTTCATCCAGCCCATGTTCCATTTGAAGCCGAATCCAAGCCCGCCAAGATAGGTTGGCGCGGTGACCATCGGGTAAGAGGTGCTTTCCTCCGCCACCATCATGACCCCGGCAAAATCATGGTACACCGTCTCGTTCATCCGGCGAAGGAATGCGATAGCGTCCAGGTTTTCACGTCCGCCGTAAGCGTTGGGCAGCCATTCGCCCGGTTCCTTGCAAAAGTCGTAATACAGGATTCCGCTCACCGCGTCCACCCGCAGGCCGTCGGCGTGATACATCTCCAGCCAGAAGCACGCGTTGCTCAGCAGGAAGCTTTCCACCTCGCCGCGTGCGAAATCAAACAGCATCGTGCCCCATTGGGCGATCTCGCCGCGCCGGGAATCCGGATGGCTGTACAGCGGCGTACCGTCCATCCGGTACAGGCCCGCCTCGTCTTTGGGAAAATGCGCGGGCACCCAGTCCAGCAGTACGCCGATGCCCGCCTGGTGGCAGCGGTCAATCAGCTGCATCAGTTCCTTCGGTGTTCCGTACCGCGCAGTCGGCGCGTAAAACCCCGTAATCTGATATCCCCAGGACATATCCAGCGGGTGTTCCATCACCGGCAGCAGTTCCACATGGGTATAACCCATCTCCAGCACATAGGGGATCAGCTCGTCCGCAAATTCTTTATAGCTGTAAAAACTGCCGTCCTCATGCCGGCGCCAGGAGCCGATATGCACCTCGTAAATATTGATCGGGCTTACATACGGGTTGAAGGAGGAGCGTTTCTCCATCCATTTCCGGTCGTTCCACGCATACCCGTCCAGATCGTACAAACGGCTGGCCATATTGGGGCGAAGCTCGGTGGCAAAGCCGTAGGGATCCGTCTTCATGCGCCAAAGATCGTCCTGTCCCCAGACGGCGTATTTGTAGGCGGGCATTCCGTCCTCAGGCGCATTTTCCCACAGCTCGTCCCGCGTCAGCCGAAGCTCCCATGTTCCGTCATACTGTTTTTGCATGGGGTTGCTGCTTTTATTCCAGTTGTTAAAGCTCCCAATCAGCGCGACGTGCTTCGCGTTGGGCGCCCAGAGTGAAAAATGCCATTTTTGCACGTCGCCTTCCATACAGGGATGGGCGCCGAGCATTTCATACGCCCGGCGATTTGAGCCCTGATGGAACGCGTTGCGTACCTCTTCGGAAGGCGGTATATACTTCATAGGGCGACCCCCTTAATCGAATTGATGATACAGCCCGCCGCGGAACGGCGCGGTCGCCCTCGGGCTGATTAGGCTATTTCCGTTCGTTGCCGAAAACCCCACCCGCACAGGCGGTGACTTGAATACGTCCATACGAACCCACCGCGGATGTGCGGGAATGGACGATTTATGGTTTCCAAATCTCAGAACTGATCTCTGGTTCTATTCTATCCGCAAAAGGCGGCTTTCGTCAAGATGTAGTTCCAGTTTTTTTACGTTCCCCGCAGAAAAAGAATATTTTTTCATTTTCGTTTCAGCATACGCCGGGTTTATTTCGTTCTTCCGTCATAGCGTACCTCGGTTTGAAGATTTCTTCCATTGCCCCCAATCAACCCGCTTCGCAGGGTTCGCGTACGAAGGCCCCGCCCCCGGCCGAATGCGGCCGCAAGCGCGAGGGAAAACGGCAAGGGCCGGCCGGGGCGGAAAGCCAAAGCCCCGCCCCAACCGGCCTAATCAGGTTTTAGAAGTTGCTGCGTACCGGCAAGCCTGCCGTTACTGGATAACGGTAATGCGGCCTTGCGGCTCGGCATACTGATCGCCGATCACCCCGCCGAGCACTTCGCTGGTGTAGTTGATCAGCGCGTCTTCCAGCGCCACATAAGTGTTGTACCCCGTCTGCTGGTTGGCATACTTGAGCACATAGGCGGCATCGCCGCCGGCGGCGGTGAAATCGTTGGTGGCGACAATGTAATCCGCGTTCAGGTCGAAGGGCTCGCCGCCTACGCTCTCGATGGTTACGCGGCTGCCGGGCTTGGCGGGCGCGTAGTAGGTGGAGCCGGGATACTGATCGCCGTTCTCGTAAGCCACGGTGGTATCAATGGTCATCACGATTCCCGATACCTGCATAAAGCCGCCCAGCGGTTCGGGCGTGCAGTAGGTGGAAGCCTCCATCAGCTCCAGCAGTTCGCTGCCCTTCAGGGTCATAATCTGCAGGGTGTTGCCGAAGGGGAATACGGTCTTCATATCCTTCATGGTGATATCGCCAATCTGGATGCTGGCGCGGATGCCGCCGCCGTTGTTGAAGGCCGCAACCACCGGCTCGCTGTAGGACTGGTTGGCCTCCCACAGCATCGCGTCGGTGCAGAAATCGCCAAGGTTCGTCTCCTCGGTGCGGACGCCCGGGGCGCGTTCGCCGTTCAGGAGCACTTCGGTTTTGGCGAAGGTGGCGGAAAGCTGCGCGTCGATCGCATCGTCGATCCCGCCAATCAGCTCGCTGACGTCGGCATCGCCGTACTCAGCGCTGACTTCGGTAACCTGCGCTTTGTAGAGCGAGGCTCTCAGGCTTTCGCCGTCAAATACAACTTCGCCGATATTATGGCCGTAGCAGCCCGTGCTCACCAGCAGGGTGGTCGGCACATCCTCCGCGCCTTCCTCATGCTTCTGCTGCACTTCCTCGTTCAGTTCCACATGGCTGTGGCCGTCGATAAACAGGTCGATGCCCGTTGTGTTGGCAATCACATCGGTGGAGCGGTGGCCTGTGCTTTCTTCATCAATGCCCAGATGCCCCATCACGACGATCAGGTCGCAGTTCTCCGCTTTCAGCTCGTCCACATACTGCTGGACACAGGCGTACAGATCGCCGTCCATCAGGAAGGTAACGTTCTGCATCAGGGCGGGGTTGGCCTTGGTGAGGGTTTCCGGCGTATCCAGGCCGATTACGCCAACCTTATAATTGCCGGTTTCAAAGATTTTGTAAGGCTCGAAGTACAGGGTTTTATCGGACGTACGCAGCATGTTCGCGCACAGGATGGGGAATTCGGCCGTTTCCGCGTTCTGCAGGAACTGGTCGACGCCCCAGTCAAACTCATGGTTGCCGGGGGCCATCGCGTCGTAGCCCGTGGCGTTCATGAATTTGATGGCGTTCAAGCCCTTGTCCAGATTAACGATCGGCTGCCCCTGCGAGGCGTCGCCGTCGTCCAGCAGCAGCGTATCCGCGCCGAGGGCTTTGGCGTCCTCACGATATTGCTTAATCTGCGCATAGCCTACCGACGGTTCGGACAGATCGGTATCCGCGTAGCCGTGGATATCGTTGGTATGCACAATTACCAGCTTGCCGCTCAGGTCTACCTTCTGTTCCGCGAGTGCCGCGGGCGACAGACAACCGGCGAGCATTGCCAGCGCCAACAGGATGGAAAGCCACTTTTTCATGATCGTTCCTCCTCATGTTCGGTTGTGTTGCAAGAAGAATCTTCCGCAATGATTATAACAAAGTCACCGGAAACCGTCAACGCGGCCTGCAGACCGGGCAAACACGCGCAAACGCCTGTATTCTAACTAAAAAGTGTCGCGAGGGGTTGAACCCAGCGCGGCGCTCTTTGGAGGATTTTTCCCTATTTTTTCTCAGATTTAACAATCGCTTCCCAAAGCCCGTTCAGGTAGGCGATGCCCAGCGCCCGGTCGTACAGGCCATAACCCGGTCGACCCTTCTCGTTCCAGATCATGCGGCCATGGTCCGGGCGGACATAGGTATCGGGGCAGGTATCATG
>JAQUXV010000382.1 GCA_028692205.1 Eubacteriales bacterium | reverse complement strand
CGCAAGCACAACCTGCTGATCGGCGAGCGCACGGCGGAAGAGCTGAAAATCAACATCGGTTCGGCCATCCCGCGCAGCGAACAGCTGTACATGGAGGTTACGGGCCGCAACCTGATTACCGGCCTGCCCAAGACCATGCGCATCACCAGCGACGACGTGACCGAGGCCATCGACGAACCTTTGCAGCAACTGATCGAGAGCATTCACGGCGTGCTGGAGCACACCCCGGCGGAGCTGGCGGCGGATATTTTTGAATACGGCATCCTGCTTACCGGCGGCGGCGCGGAGATGTTCGGCCTGTGCGAGGCCATCGCGGATGCGCTGAAGGTACCCTGTACCTGCGCGGAGGACCCGCAGACCAACGTGGTAATGGGCTGCGGCAAGGCCATCGAGAATCTGGCTGATCTGGGCAAGTTTCTGGATGACAACCGCAGAAGGCTGCTCGGACGGTAACACGGTCGATTGCAAACAAAAAAGAATAATGAAAACGCCGTTTCGCAGGAAAAGCGAAACGGCGTTGATATTTCATGACTCTTGATTTTACAATCGGAGCTTTGTTGAAAAGCATGCGTTACAGCCTGCTCAGCTCATCCAGCGAAAGCTCGAAGCTTGGCGCAAACTCACTCATAAACTCCGCCACCTCCGGCATGGGCGATTCACGGATGCTTTCCAGCACTGCGGTCTTGGCCTGATCGAACTCCCGGTTGCCGAGATTTTGCTCCTCAATGCACTTAATATAGGCGCAGATGCGGTCGGCAGCCTTGACGAGCTTCCATTCGTAGGCGTGTTCGTCCGGCAGGAGGTAGCGGGTGTAAACGGGGCGCAGGTCCTCCGGCAGCATATCGAGCAACTGCGAGCTGGCCATGGATTCGATGCGTTTATAGGCCCCCTTGATTTCGGGGTTTTTATACTTAACGGGGGTAGGCAGGTCGCCGGTGATCACCTCGCCCACGTCGTGGTACAGGGCAAGGGAAAGCACGGATTCGGGGTTCACGTCGCGCCCATGGCGTTCTTTGGCGATCACCGCCAGCCCGTGGGCGATCAGCGCGCACTGCATGCTGTGCTCCATATCGTTTTCGGGCACGGTGTTACGCATTAGCCCCCAGCGGCGGATGAGCTTCAGGCGGTTCAGATAGGCGAAGAAAGGATTCATAACTCCTCCTTGACGATTAACGACCGTGGCCAACGACGATTTTATTATGGCGGGACAACGGTCGAATTAGTCTTCTTCGGGCTGCGCCTGCAGGATCAGCGGCGGAATCTCGGCGGGATCGTCCACACGGAAAAGTGTGCTAAGGCCCGCAAGCTGCTCCGACGTACGAAAACCCCATGTGACGAGCATGCAATCCATGCCTGCGTTCAAGGCGGTTTGCACGTCCACGTCGCTGTCGCCCACGTAGAGGGCGCGCTCCGGTTCGGCGCCGATAGCCTCCAGTGCGGCAATCGGCATGTTGGGCGCGGGTTTACGCGGCACGGCGTCACTGCCGCCAATCGCGGTGGAGACAAGGCTGCCGAAATACTCGTCGGCAAGCGATTTTACGGCCGCGTCGTTCTTGTTGGATACGATGGCGAGCCGGATGCCCGCCTCCTTCAGTGCCGCAAGCGCCTCCGGAATGCCCTCATACGGATGGGTACGCACGTTGCAATGGGCGGTATAATAGCGCTTGAACTCGGCCAGAGCCGCCTCCATATCCGGGTCGGCGGGGCCGGCGGGCAGCACGCGCTCGATCAGCTTGCGTACGCCATTGCCGACAAACGCGCGAACTTCTTCCAAACTGCGCGCCGGGTGGCCAAACAGGCGCAGGGTATGGTTGACCGCGTCGGTCAGGTCATCCAGCGTGTTGAGCAGCGTTCCGTCCAGATCAAACAAAACGGCGTCATAACGATACATTCGCTGTTGCGGGCTCGCCTTCCTCCGCGAGCCACGCCTCCTTTCTTTTCAGGTCCCGAAGCACGCGCAGGGTAAGCGGCGTGGTTAGGATGATGGAGCAAAAGTCGGATACGGTTTGGGCCATCTGCAAACCCAGCAGCCCGAAAACGGAGGGCAGCAGCAGCACGGCGGGCAGGAAAAACAACCCTTGCCGCGAAATGGCCACCAGCGAAGCTTCTTTCGCCAACCCTATCGTTTGCATTAACATATTGCTGATGATGATAAACCCCGCAACCGGCAGCAGCAGGCATTGCAGCCGCAGCGCCAGCGACCCAATTTGGGTAACTTCGGGGTGGCCTTTCAGAAACAGTTCCACAATCTGCGGGGCGAACAGCTGCGCCGCCAGCGATACGGCCAACAGCAGCGAAAAGGAAAACTTGACGGAGAACCAGAAGGCGGCCCGCACACGGTCATACCGCTTGGCACCGTAGTTGAACCCGCAAAGCGGCTGAAAGCCCTGCCCGAAGCCGATGACCGCCGATACGGCGAAAAACATCACGCGGGCCACGATGCTCATGGCGGCCACGGCCGTATCACCGAAAGCGCCCGCGGAAAAATTGAGCGCGATCGTGGCGACGCTGGCCAGCCCCTGCCGAAGCAGGGACGGAATACCGCCGCGGAAAATCTCCGAATATACGGCGCGGGTCGGCGTGATGTGCTTTGTACGGATGCGAATGGTGCCGCCTTTACGGGTGCCCAGCAGCAGAAGCACGAAAGACACGAATTGGCTGATGATCGTAGCCAGAGCGGCTCCGGCTACCCCCATGCCCAGCTGGAAGATGAATATGGGGTCCAGCGCGATATTCAGCACCGCGCCGGTGGCAACGCCGATCATGGCAAAAAACGCGTTGCCCTGAAAACGAAGCTGATTATTCAGCACAAGGCTGCAGAGCATCCACGGTGCGCCGATGAGGATATACCGGGCATAGTCGACGGCGTAGGGCGCGATGGTATCGGTGGAACCCAGCACCCATACCAGCGGATGCAGAAAAATCAGCCCGATGCCACCCAGTAACACGCCTGCCGCCAACGCACTGAAAAACCCCGTGGCGGCCATGCGTTTCGCGTTTGCGCTGTCCTTTGCGCCCAGCGCGCGGGAGATGAAATTGCCCGAGCCCTGCCCAAACAGGAACCCTACCGATTGCAAGATGGCCATCAGCGGAAGGCATACGCCAACAGCGCCGGTTGCGCTGGGATTGCCGATGAGCCCTACGAAATACGTATCAACGATATTATATAAAGCCGAGATCATCATGCTGACGATGGTCGGCGCCGAAAGCGAAAATAAAAGCCGCGGGATCGGCGTTTCCGTCATGCGGCGCAGCGTGGCTTCCGGCGTGAGTGCGCGGGTCATAGAGCCTCCTCATTCTG
>JAQUXV010000381.1 GCA_028692205.1 Eubacteriales bacterium | reverse complement strand
GGCGAGTTTGCCGCTTCCGGCTACATTCAGCCGCTGGACATGATGCTGGACGACGCGGGCCTGAACGTGTCGGATTACAATGCCGGTTCCATGGCCTCGGGCGCGTATAACGGAAAACAGTACGTGCTTCCGTTCTTCCCCGATCTTGGCCTGCTGTACTTCCGCACCGACATCGTAAGTGAAGAAGACGCCGCCAAACTCATCGCGGGCGATTACACCTGGGACGACCTGCTGGCCATGTCCGAGAAGTACGCCGGCCAGGGCGGAACCACCACGGGCTTTGTGTTCCAGGCTTCCCTGTACGAAGGCCTTGTGTGCAACGCCAATGAGTTCACCTCCAACTGGACGGACATCAAAGGCGGCCTGGAGACCATGAAGAAGATTGTGGAATCCAAATCCACGCCCGATAATATCCTCAATTACACTGAAGGCGAAACCGCCAACAGCTTCATCAAGGGCGAGAGCGTATTCGCACGCAACTGGCCGTATCAGTGGGGCGCCATCAAGAGCGAAGGCACCATCACCACCGATCAGGTCTCGGTTGCGCCCCTGCCGGGCGGCTCCACCGTCGGCGGCTGGCTGCTTGGCATCAACAAGAACAGCGCAAATCCGGAAGGCGCGTTTGCTTTCATCACGTACCTCAACAGCGAAGAAGGCCAGTTGATTATGAGCCAGCAGGGCGGTTACCTGCCCGGCCTCAACAAGATGCTGACCGACGAGCGCATTCTGGCTTCCGACGCGCGGCTGAGCATGGTCGGCTTCCAGAACGCGTTGAAGACCACTATCGCACGTCCCGTAAGCGCGCAGTACTCCACCGTGTCCGACGCGCTGCAGCAGGCGATTTACCCCTACCTGAGCGGCAGTGCCGAAATCGACGCTACCGTGACGGCGGTCGAAGCCGCCCTTGCGCAATAACAACTTGCCGGCTGCCGGACGCGTCGGGCGTCCGGCAGCCTTTCTTATGCGCCGATCGACGCCCCGGGCGCAAACGGCGGCGCCCAGACAGCGGAGGTGAAGGTCATGCAGCGAAGAATGGCGTTTAAGGAATTCTGTTTTGTGCTGCCGTTGCTGATACTGGTATCAATCTTTTCATTGTATCCGATTATATCGTCGTTCGTATACACGCTGTTTGACTATCAAACGAACAACCAGAGCAAGAACGCGCTGTACACCGGCGCGGTGCTGAATGCGTCCCTGTACGCGGAAGACTGCGATTATCTGGTGTATTACCTGAAAAAAGATATTCCCGCCGTGGCGGAGGCCGACCAGCCGACGCTTTCGGCGCTGCAGGAAAAACTGGCCGCCGAACGGGATCTATACGCGGATGCCGATAAAACCGTGTCGCTTTCCGCGGCAACCGGCGAAAAAGTGACCGCGCTGATCGCCGAGACACGGCAAACCGTGGAAACGTTGTCGGCTGCCTATCCCGATCTACGGATCGTCACCAAGAGCGAGCCATTGCTCAAGGAAATGGAAACCTGCCTGGTTAACAGCAATTTCATTGGGCTGGCTGGGTATGCAAGGCTGTTTCAGGACAGCCGTTTCGGCCAGTCGGTGGGCAATACGTTCGTGTTCACCATTATATCCGTCTCCATTGAGCTGATTCTCGGCATGGGGCTGGCGCTGATTATGGATAAGGCGATTCGCGGCATCGGCGTTGTGCGAACCACCGCGCTGATTCCGTGGGCGATTCCTACGGCGGTGTCGGCGCTGATCTGGTGTTACCTGTATGACGGCACCAGCGGTATCGTCGCCGCGCTGTTTACGAAACTGGGCATCATTTCCTCGCCGGAGCTGCTGCTGACCACGGCCGGCGGCACGATGTTCGGAGCGATCCTCGCGGACGTGTGGAAAACCACGCCGTATATGGCGCTGCTGCTGCTGGCGGGCCTGCAGGTGATTGACCGGGGGCTGTACGAATCCGCAGCTATCGACGGCGCAAACGCGCCCCGCACCTTCCGAAGCATCACGCTTCCGCTGCTGAAACCCAGCATTCTGGTAGCGCTGCTGTTCCGCACCCTGGACGCTTTCCGCGTGTACGACCTGATTGCGGTGTTGACCAAGGGCACGCCGGAAACATTGTCGATCTATGCGTATAAGATGATGATTGCGCAAAGCAACTACGGGTACGGTTCGGTAATCGTGGTGGCGATGTTCGTATTCGTGGCGCTGATTGCCTTCGTATATGTGAAGGTTCTGGGCGCTGAACTGATACAGGAATAAGGAGGCGGGCGAAAGATGACAACCCTGACGGCAAAGCCTAAAAAGGACACCCTTCAGCGGCGCGTCGGTCCTGTGCTGATGTGGGTGCTGATCGCCTGCTTTATCTTCATCAACCTGTTTCCGTTCCTGTGGGTGCTGGTAACGTCGTTTAAGCCCGGCGGTGAAATCTATGGCGCAACGACGGCGTTCCGCGTGATTGCCATCAACCCGACGATCAACAACTATACGACCGTGGTGGATAAGGGCATTCTGCATTCCGTGTTCAACAGCCTGATCGTCAGCGGAATTACGACGCTGTATGTGGTGCTGGTGGCTTCGATGTCCGCCTATATTATCGCGCGGGCGCATTTCCGCGGCAAAACCGCGCTGATGTCGCTGATATTGGGCATATCCATGTTTCCGCAGATGATCATCGTCGGCCCGATATTCAACATGTTTTACCAGTTTAAAATTCTAAACAGCTACTGGGTTACCATGGCGTATTCCAGCATCACGCTGCCGCTGGCGGTATGGATTATGGTGGCGCACTTCAAGCGTATTCCCATCTCGGTGGAGGAAGCAGCCCGCATCGACGGGTGTTCGCAATGGCAATCGCTGTGGAAAGTGATTTTTCCCATGGCGGCGCCGGGCGTGTTCACCACCGCGATTATGACCTTTATCGCCGCCTGGAACGAATACCTGCTGACTCTGACGCTCAACTCCGAAAAGGAATACCAAACGGTGCCGGTAGCCATCAACGCTCTGCGCACGCAATTCTCCATCCTGTGGGGTGAAATTACAGCGGCGACGGTGATCGTGGTCGTTCCGACGCTGGCGATCGTGCTTTTGTTCCAGAAACAAATCGTGTCCGGCATTACTTCCGGCGCAGTGAAGGAGTAAACAGCCGTGAACAGGACGCAGAGTTGGACGCGCCATGATTTTGCGCGCCTTGAAACGCTCTTTCATACCGCCAACGGCTATCTGGGCGTGCGAAACGCGCCGGAAGAAGGCGCGGCGGAGGGTGTGGACAGTATCCGGGGCGCATACCTGAACGCGTTCTACGAGATTAAAGATGTCCGCTATGGGGAAAAGCTGTACGG
>JAQUXV010000022.1 GCA_028692205.1 Eubacteriales bacterium | reverse complement strand
ACCTGATGAAGGGACCGCGCATGAACTTTGCCATCGTCCAGTTTCAGGCGGGGCAGGATTTCAAGGCGCATTATCATAATGTGATGGAAGAAAACTTCTTCATTCTCGAAGGCGAAGTGGACATCGTGGTGGACGGCGTAACGCATCACCTGACGCCGGGCCAGCTGATCCACATCGAGCCTTCGGAGGTGCATTACGTCGTCAATCATTCCAACGCGCCCGTAAAAATGATCTCCACGCTTGCACCGTTTATGGACCCCGACAAGGTGGAAGTGGATCATTACGAGTACTGAGCGCCTCTGTGCCGACAACAGCTCCGTGAGCGAGGCAACGCGCCGCTTTCCCCCGCAGATGGAGGAAAATCCGTTTTCGGATCGGTCATTTTAACCGCAGCAAAACAACGCCGCAAACAGGGCGGGGGCATATGCCTCCGCCCTGCCGCTTTCGGCTCCGTTTATTTTGTTCGGCAGATATCCGTTGTGCGGGCAAGCAAAACAGGGTATGATGGGAGCAGTATGGTTGCAAAGGAGTGCCCGACATGAATGTTCTGGTTGACGCCGACGGCTGCCCGGTTGTGGATATCGCTATCGACTGTGCCCGCAGAAACGGAATTCCTGTTTGGCTGGTGTGCGATACGGCCCATGTGTTCGAGCGTGACGGCGCGGAAACGGTCACCGTCGGCAAAGGGGCGGACAGCGCGGATTTCCGGCTCGTCAACATGATCCGTACAGGCGATATCGTCGTCACGCAGGATTACGGCCTTGCCGCCATGGCGCTTGCGCGCAACGCCTGTGTGCTGAACCAGAACGGCATGCGCTACACCGGCGACAACATCGACTCTTTGCTGCTCGCGCGGCACACCGCCCGCAAGATTCGCAAAGGGGGCGGCCGCCTGAAAGGCCCGGCCAAGCGCACCCGCGACCAGGACGAAGCTTTCCGCGAGGCGCTGCTCGGGCTGATTGGGGAAACGCCGGAGCTTTAAATACAACCCCTCAAACAACGAGGCTTTTCTGCCCGCCTCCGGCACGCCCCGCAAGCGGACGGTTCCACCGCGAAAAGCACAGGCTCGCGCCGGCGCGGGTAGCTTTCCGGCGCAGGGCGGTATCATCGGCTTTCCAGCCAACCCGCAGGTCCATGGACAAGCAGCACAAAACCCCCGCGTTTCTTTTCCGAAACGCGGGGGTTTTGCACGACTACGGGTATCGGGGTTCCCCCCCGAGAACCGGCTTTTAGGCGCAGGCTTTCCGCATTTCGCGGATATGCTCCGAAAGCCTGCCGTCTTTTTGAAAAATACCGGAGGTGCCCGCCACGAAGATATTCGCCCCGGCCGCGCGCATGATCCGCGCGTTGGCAAAGCTCACGTTTCCATCTACCTCAATCTCCGCGTCGGCTCTGTTCGCGTCGTCCAGCAGGCGCCGCACATCTCTGATTTTGTTCGTCGTAGCCGGAATATACTTCTGCCCGGCAAAACCGGGGTTTACCGCCATCACCAGCACCCCGTCCAGCTCGTCCGTCAGGCAGCTCAGCGCATCGGCAGGCGTGCCGGGATTCAGCGCCACCATAGGCTTGCCGCCCAAATCGCGTATCGTCTGCAGGGAGCGCGCAATGTGGTAACCCGCCTCATAATGTACAGCCACATAGTCCCCATCGCGGATCGGGAACCATTTCAGCTTCGCTTCCGGGTCCGCGATCATCAGATGAATATCCAGCGGAATCGGCGACGCTTCGTGCAGCATTTTGCAAAAGTCCACACCCAGCGTGTAATTGGGTACGAACGTACCGTCCATAATGTCGATGTGCAGGTATTCGATACCCTCCCGCGCCATTTCACCCAGCTGTTTTTCCAGCCCGAGCAGATCGGCGCACATCATCGAAGGGGAAATTTTACTGGTCAGCATCGCTTTCATTCCCTTTCCGTCAGCCTTTCACGGCTCCCGCCGCAATACCTTTTACGATGTGCTTCTGCATCGCAATGTAGAAAATGACGATCGGGACGGTCGAAATTACAAATCCCGCAAGAATCAGGTTCCACTGGTTGCTGTAAGTGCCGTAAAAATACTGCTGCGACACCGGCAGCGTCATGGGCCTTGTGGTTCCGTAGATCAGGAAAGCCACAAGGAATTCGCCCCAGACCCAGAGAGCGTTCAGCACCGCGATGGTCGCAATCACGGGGCGCATCAGCGGAAGTACAACCGAAAAAAACATCCTGATTCTGGAACAGCCGTCGATGGTCGCCGCTTCCTCAATCTCCCGCGACAGGCCCAAAACATAGCTTCGCACCAGAAAAATCGGCACCGGCATACCCAGCGCAATATACACCAGCAGCAATCCGATCAGGTTGCCGGTAAGCCCCAACTGTTTCACGATGATAATCAGCGAGACCATATACACCTGAAAAGGCACGAACAGCGTGGACATGATCACCAGCGTAAGCCCGGCAGCAAGTTTACTGTCCCACCGTGCCAGCGCGTAGCCCGCTAACGCAGAAATCAGGCAAGTCAGCGACGTGGTGGCGATTACCATCCCGATGCTGGTGAAGAACGAGGCGGTAAAGAAATCGTTACTCATCACCGTCTTGTAATTCTCCAGGTTCAGCCTTTCCGGCAGGCTGAGCGCGGAAACCATGATCTGCCCCTTATCCTTAAACGAGTTCAGAAGCACGAAGTACAACGGCGCCGCAAACAGCACGGCCATTACCCAGACGATCGTTACCTGCGCCCCGTGCGAAACCCCTCTTGACAAACGACGGTCTTTCATTACAGCTTCGCTTCCTTCCTGCGCATCGCGCTGTTCAGCAAAAATGAAACCGCCGCGATCAGTACGAACAGGATGGTGGACTGGGCCGTCGCATAACCCGTACGGTTTGCGTTGAAAGCCGTATTGTATATTTTCAGCACCATGGTCATCGACGCGCCCGCCGGGCCGCCCGACGTCATGGTGTAGGGAATTTCGAACGTTTTCATGTTCGCCGCCACGGACAGAATCAGACAGGTGATAATCGTGGGCATCAGCAGCGGCAGCTTGATATCCTTCAAAACGTGGAAACCGTTCGCCCCGTCAATGCGGGCAGCTTCCATCAAATCTTCGGAAATGCCTTGTAGTGAAGAAATGTAAATAATCATGTAGTAACCCGCACAGTTCCAGATAGCAACAATCGCCAGCGTATAGATGACCGTTTTGGGCTTGCCCAACACCGCCACGGTGTGCATGCCCAGCGCCTTAACAATCTCCGGCAGCGCCCCCGTATACACAAATCGCCACACATAACCAACCACCAGCAGGCTCATGATATTGGGGATAAAGAAAACCGCCCGGAGCATATTGCGCCCACGGATCGGGCCGTCCAGCAGCAGCGCCAGCGCCAACGCCAGCAGATTGCCGCCCACCACCGCCACCAGCGTATACTTCGTGGTATTTGCAATGGTATCCCGAAAGCTGCTGTCGGTCAGGGCTTCCGTATAGTTTGATAAACCGACCCAGTGATAGCTGGATTTCATGCCGTAGGAGTCGGTAAAGGACAGCACCAGACTCTGCACCACGGGGATCACAAAAAACGCGATCAGTAGCACCAGCGCGGGCGCGAGAATGGCGAGATAAAAAACGCTGTCTCTCCTCTTCCGGTTCATAATACTATATCCTTTCGGTGAAGGGATTTCTCAGCCCCGGCCCTTGCTTTTCGTGCGCGGCTCAGCCAAGGGGCGTCCTCCCGTTTGAAAATACTGCCCGGGACGGGAAACCCCGCCCCGGGCAGACCGGATAGCCGGTCCTACTCGCCGTCGCGAGCCTTGTTCCAGAAGGTATCCAGGTCGGCCGAAAGCTGTTCCCAGGATTCGGTATCCAGCATGTATTTGCTGAAGTCTTCCCAAAGCTTGTCGGTGAATACGGAGCGCAGCACACGGTCGCCGTAAGGCGTGAAGTTGCCGCCGTTCAGGTAGCCATTGACGTCGGAAGCAATCGGATCGTAAGCCACATCCACGCCGCCCACAGCGGAGGACACTTTCACGTCTTTGCTCCAGATTTCGCCGGCTTCCTGGCTGGTCATGTATTCAAGGAATTTCAACGCCATTTCCTGGTTCTTGGCGCCGTTGGCAATGCTGAGCGAGGTATCCGGGAAGGCCAGGAGCTTGGCGTCCGCAGCGTTTTCGAAAACGGGGATCGCGCACAGGCCCATGTTTACATCGGGGTTCGCCGTACGGATGGCGGAAAGCGCCCAGCTGCCCTGCACATAGAACGCAGCGCCGTTGGTGGCAAACTTGGCCGCGGCATCGTCATAGCTCATGTTGAAGGTGTTGTCCAGGTCGCAATAGCCGTACACGAATTCTTTAAGGTAATCGAACGCGTCCTTCCACTCCTGGCTGGTCGCAAAGCTCACTTCATCCGCGTCGCGCTTCGCGCTCCAGTCGGGGGTGGTGCCGTAAACCGTCTCGGCGAACAGGCCGATCAGGCCGATATAAGGCACGGACAGATCCAGGCAGCCGGTGGCGAACGGGGTTACGCCATTGGCTTTCAGGGCTTCGCAGGCGGCGCGCAGCTCGCTGAGCGTGGTCGGCAGGGCAACGTTGTTCTCCGCCAGCACGTCCTTGTTGTAGTACATGCCGATATAACCGTTATCGATCGGCATGGCATAAATGCCGTCGGTATAGATGGCGTTGGCGCCGGCAACGGTATCGGCGTTCAGGTTCTGCAGAAAATCCTGACCGGAAAGATCCATCAGGTATTCCGGCTCGAACTCCTTCATCCAGGTGACGATGTCGGGCATATCGCCGGACGCGGCGCGGGCACGCATCGTGGTTTTCAGCTGGTCGGAGCTCATGGATTGAAGGTTAAATTCCACGTTGGGGTACAGCTTCTGAAACCCTGCAAAGAGTTCGTTGAATGCATCCTGAGCGGCCTGCTCGTTTTTCAGAGACAGGATCTCGATGGTAACTTTGTCTTCGGCAGACGCGAAGCCAATGACCATCGTGCTGAGAAGTGCAATCGTGAGCAATAGAGAAATCAGCCTTTTCATACTTCGATCTCCTTTTTTGAGTGTGGAATAAGGTTTATTTTATGCGCACGGGAACCCGGCCGGAATTACCGGACGCATCAAACCAACGAAAGGGCCAGCCTCGGCTTACTAAACAAATGATCGAAAACAAGGTAGCATCCGCCCAGCGCGTACTGTTCCTCGGGCAGTTGCCCACAGCGCAGGTCCACCCGAATACCGAGGTTTTCCGTAATATAGTCGTTCATAGAGCGGCGAGCCATATCGATAAAGGGGCTGTGGTCCAGCTCCGGGCTGCCGCCCACCACCACGCAGGGGATTTCCAACGTTTTAATCAGGTTGGCCAGCGCGATGCCGAAGTAAAATCCCGCATCCCGCAGCACGGTATCGGCCAGCTTTTCGCCCGCCTTGGCGCGCGCAACGATCTCCGCAAAATCCACAGGGTGTGCCGAGCCGCTTTCGGCGGCGTACCGGTTGATCATCGCCAGCTTACCGGCGTACACCTCCAGGCAGCCGCGGCTGCCGCAGCAACACTGCGGCCCGCGCGGGTCCAGCGTCGTATGGCCGATGAACCCCGCGTTGCCCTTTTCACCGCGCATGGGGCGGTTGTTCTGGTACGCGATGCTGCCGATACCGGAGCGCAGGCCGACGTAAATAAAATCGCTTACGTCGTCGCCCAGGTACTGCCGCTTTTCCACCAGCCCCATCAGGTGAACGTCGTTCTCCATATAAACCGGCAGATGCAGGTGCTTTTCCAACCCGCTGCAGAACGCCACGTTGTGCCAGCCGTGGATACGCTCGATATTCAGCGAGATTCCGTTCACCGTATCCACAACGCCCGCAAGCCCAACGCCGACGCCGTCGATCAGGCTCTTGTCTATGCCGGAAGTCGCGATAAAGGCATCCAGCTCCCGGTGAAAATCGGCAATCAGTTCATCTTTGCCGATGTCACACGCATAAATAAGGTTCTTGTGCGCGCGGATCTCGCCTTTCATATTCGCAATTGCAAGGCGGATCGTTGGAAATTCGAAGTCCACGCCCAGCGCGAAATGACGGTCGCCGTTCAGCCCCAGCAGCGCCGCCGAGCGCCCGCCGCTGGATTCGGAGAAGCCGCTTTTGATGATGATCTCCTCATCCGTCAGCTCCTTGATGATGTTCAGCACCGTGGGCCTGCTCAGTTTCGTGTGCTTCACAATCTCCTCGATGGAGATCGGCGCCAGTTTCATGATGCACTGAAAGATCAGGTACTTGTTAGCCTCTTTAAGGATCTTAACACTGTTGCCTTTCACTTCACGCGTCGCATCGTTCATAATGGTCCCTCATTTCTTATGTGTGTATTATAGCAGTGTCTCCGACAATTGTAAAGGCATTTTATAAATCTTTTTTATAAAACATGTTGTAATATGATTCCTTCCTCTGTTATAATTATCGTAGAACTGAAACATCAGAGAGAAGGCGTCCCATGCAACAACCCCTGGAAACCCTGGAAGCGCTGTCCCGGCAGCTGATACGCGGCTGCACCGTGCGTACGCCGGGCGGCATAACGCTTTTTACGCCGGACGGCAAGGCCAGTTATAACGCCCTGTGGCTGCGGGATTTTTCCTATATGGTGGAGTACGCGGGCGAGTGCGTAAGCGACCGGGAAATAGAAAACTGCGTACGCTTCGCCATCGGCGGCAAGCGGGACGACGGATGGATGCCCGACCGCATTTATGCGGACGGCACCGCCGTGTATGCCGCGGGCGAAGTCGGCAAGCCTGTTGGCAAAGCCAATCTGGATAACACCCCTTTCCTTGTGTTCATCGTTTCGGATTTACTGGCGCGGGTGGATGCCGATCGGGCACAGGCGTTGTTTGCGGAATGGGAACCGTCATTGACGCGCGGGCTCCTCATTCTGCCGCTCAACGAAAGCGGGCTGGTCTATTCCGATCCGGCTGCTCCGCACTCCCCGTACGGTTTCACCGATACCGTAGCAAAAACCGGCGAATTGATGATGGAATCGCTGTTGTTATGGCGCGCCTGCCGCAAAATGGATGAGCTGTGCCGGCGCTTCCGCCCGGATCCGCGCTGGGCAGCCATGGCCGATGCCGTCGAGAACGGCCTTTGGCGGCTGTACGACGAGGAAAGCGGCATGTTCCTCGCCGCGACGCAGGACTGTAAGCAGATCGATATCTGGGGCAGCGCCTACCTGCTGGCCATCGGGTTTCCCGCAGGACGTGCCCGCGCGACCATCCTTACCTATTTAGAGGAACATTTTTCGGAATATACCTATATGGGGCAGATTCGTCATCTGCCCGCGGGCGAATACTGGCAGCGGCTGCTGATCGACGTTCCGAAGGAAACCTATCAAAACGGGGCCTACTGGGCCACCGCCACGGGCTGGGTGGCATGGTGTCTCACCCAGACCGCGCCCAAGCTCGCCGCAAGCCTCATCAACGACGCGCTCGCCTGTTTTGAGCGGGAAGGCTCGTTTGAGTGTGTCAACAAAGGCTATCGAAAGCTGCCCAGCTTTGTGGTAAGCGCCACGAACGTTTTGGGCGGGCTGCGCCGCATTCTTGCCGAGAATCCCGGCTTTGCCGCCAGGCTGGAGGGAGCGGAATGAACACGCTGTTCCGGGCCGAACGCATCCGGCGGATCATCGACGATCTTCAACGGCTGATTTATGACAGTTCAACATCCGTGCCCCTTCGGTGGCTGCCGGGCTATTACGCCGCGCCCGCCGACGCGGCGAGCGCCCTGCCGGACGCCGCACCCTTTGAAAGCAACCAGATATGGGGCGGGCGCAACACGTACGCATGGTTCCACGGGGAAGCGGAACTGCCCGCCGCGCAGCCCGGCAGGCGCGCGGAGCTGCTGGTTTGCACCGCCGACGGCGAAAGCGCGGAAACCGATCGCCTTTCCGGGTTCGTAAACGGGCCGGTCGCGCGCTGGGACCTGATGAACCCACAGTTCATGCTGTTCGTAAACGGCGAGCTTGTGCAGGGGATGGATGTCCACCATCAGGCCGCCGTGCTTCCGGCAGACGGGCGCGTCGCCGTCGACCTGCAGGGTTACGCGGGCATGACGGACCGGCGCTGTGTGCTCCGCGTCAGCGTCGCCGTAGCGCACACCGACGTCCGCGCCCTGTATTACGATCTGCTGACCGCGCTGGAAGCCGCCGAAACGCTGGATGAGAACGACCCCGCGCGTCTGAGCCTTCTGAACAGCCTTAACGAAGCCTGTTCACGGCTCGACCTGCGCGCGCCCTATTCGCCCGCGTTTGAGAACGGCCTGCGGGAAGCCGCCGCGCTCCTGTCCGAAAGCGTTTACACAGGCTCGGGCAGCGATGTTACAGCCGTGTGCGTCGGGCATACGCATATCGATGTCGCCTGGCTGTGGGATCATCAGCAGACAAGGCTGAAAACACAGCGCAGCCTGTCCAGCGTGCTGCGGCTGATGGACGAATACCCGGGTTTCACCTTCTTCCAGTCCACGCCGCAGTTGTTCCGTTGGCTTCGGCAGGATAACCCGGCGCTTTACGAAGGCATCCGGCGCCGCGTGGCCGAAGGACGCTTTGAAGTGGGCGGAGCCATGTGGCTGGAAGCCGACTGCAACATTCCCTCCGGCGAATCCCTGATCCGGCAACTTGTCTACGGCAAGCGGTTTTTCCGCAGCGAGTTCGGCACGGAGTGCGAGGTGCTCTGGCTGCCGGACGTTTTCGGGTACAGCGCCGCGCTGCCGCAGATTTTGCGGCAAACGGGCATCCACACCTTCGTGACCACAAAAATCAGCTGGAACATGCTCAACAAAATGCCTTACGATACCTTCCGCTGGCAGGGAATCGACGGCAGCGGCGTGCTCACTTACTTCATCACCACCACCGACCCCAAGCAGGAGGACGGCAGCTTCGGCACCACCTACAACGGCATGCTCCATCCCGCCGCGATTATGGGCGGTTGGAAACGCTACCAGCAAAAGGAGCTGAACCGCTCCATCCTGGTGGCCTACGGCTATGGGGACGGCGGCGGCGGCCCGGACGACGCCATGCTGCAAAAGGGCGTTCGTCTCCAGCGCGGCATCGCCGGTTTCCCCCGAGTGGAACTGGGCCACGTGCGACCCTTCTTCCGCGCTCTGCACGCGAAGGTAGACAACAGCAAATACCTGCCCGTTTGGGTCGGCGAGCTGTATCTGGAACTGCATCAGGGGGCCTACACCTCCGCCGCCCTGATGAAACGCAACAATCGTTTAGCCGAACGCGAGCTTTTCGCGGCGGAAATGCTGCAAACCGCGGCGGCGCTGCGCGGGCGGCCCTACGCCGCAGGCAGGCTGCACGCCGCGTGGGAAACGCTGCTCCTCAACCAATTCCACGATACCCTGCCCGGCTCCTGCATCGGCAAGGTTTATCAGGACGCCCGGCAGCAGTTCGCGGAGCTGTTTTCCCTTACGGGCGCCTGCAAGCGCGAAGCCGCGCGCGCCTTGTGGGGCGAGGGCGACCGGCTGGTGGCGTGGAACGACCGCGCTTTCCCCCGGGCGGACCTGCTGCTGCTTCCCGGAGACCGCAGGATTGCCGGACATCCGTACCAGCCCACGCCGGAAGGCAATCTGTGCTATACTCCGGAAATTCCCCCGATGGGCTGGGCTCCCCTGCAAACCGAAACGACGCCTGCCGATCCGGGCGCGGCAGCGGCACCGGGCAAGGCGCAGGCGCTGCAGACCCGCTTCTTTACCATTGCCTGCAACGAGTACGGCGAACTGACGCGCATGTACGACCACACCGCGAACCGCGAGGTTCTTCCGAAGGGCGAACGGGCCAATGTGCTGATGGCCTTTGACGATCGGCCTTACCATTGGGATACCTGGAATGTGGATATGTATTATGAAGAAAAGCAATATCCCGTGAACGGAGCCGTTACGGTTTCGCCCGTCGTGAGCGGCCCGGTGTTTGAAGCCCTGTTTGTGGAGAAGCGTTTCGGACGCTCTGTATTCCGGCAGGAAATTCGCGCGTATCACGACATCCCGCGCATCGACTTCATCACCCATGTGGACTGGCACGAGGATGCGACCCTGCTGAAGGTGGCGTTTCCCGTCGACCTGAACGCCGATTTTGCCACGTTTGATATCCAGTGCGGCAGCGTCCGCCGCCCCACCCACCGGAACACCAGCTGGGATACGGCGCGCTACGAGGTATGCGCCCACCGCTGGGCGGATATCTCCGAGGGTGATTACGGCGTTTCGCTGCTGAATGACTGTAAATACGGCTGCGACGCGCAGGGCAACGTGCTTCGCCTGACGCTTCTGAAAGCGGGCATGTCCCCCGACGATACCATCGACCGCGGCGTGCATATCTTCACCTATTCGCTGTTCCCCCACGCCGGGCCGTGCGGCGCCGCCACCAACGAAATGGCCGACCGGCTCAACCATCCCCTGCGTTCGGCGTGGGCCGGGAACGACGTGAGCAAAACCAGCCTGCTGACGCTGCATAGCCCGAACATCGCCGTCGACGCAATCAAACCCACGGAGGACGGGGACGGGTGGCTGCTCGTGCGGATGCACGAGCAGGGCAACACGCACGCCCGGGCAACGCTTACGGCCGGCTTCCCGGTGGAAGCGGCCATGGCCTGCGACTTGATGGAGGAAAACCGGCAGCCCCTCCCGATTGCGGAAAACGGGGTGGCGCTCAGTTTCCATCCGTTTGAAATTAAAACCGTGCTTCTAAAGCCCGGAGCACCGTTGACATTGGAGGGCTTGCAATGAGCATGAACTATCGAATCGGCATCGACATCGGAGGTACCAAGGTAAACGTTGGGCTGCTGCGCGAGGACGGCGGCATCGTGGAGCACTGTGTATTTTCCTCCGCCGGAGCGGCAGAAACGGACTCGTTTGTGGATGTGGTCTGCACAGCCGTGGAAGGACTACTTTCCCGCAACAGCATCGAGCTGTCGCAGGTTTCGCACATCGGCGTAGGCATTCCCGGCACAGCCAACCCCCAAAAGGGTCTGGTGGAATACAGTTGCAACCTCTTTGGGGAGGATGTGCCGCTGGGCGATTCTTTTTCCCGGCGGCTTCACCGTGACGTGCTGATCGTTCAGGACAGTTGGGCGGCCGCGTGGGCCGAGTACCTGTTCGGCATCGGGCGCGGGCATGGCAACCTGCTGTGCGTCACCATCGGCACGGGCATCGGCTGCGGCGTGCTGCTGAACGGCAAGGTGTTCGCGGGCGCGATGCACACGGCCGGGGAACTGGGGCACATTCCCATCGTGTGGGAGGGACGGCCCTGCAGCTGCGGCAGGCGCGGCTGTCTGGAAGCCTACGCCAGCGGCAGCGCCATCTGGGCGCAGGCGCTGGAACGCTTTCCGCAAAAGCTGGCCGGACGCCCGCGCTGCACCGAGAGCGTGTTCGAGCTGATTTACGAGGGCGACCGGGAGGCGCGGGCGCTGGTTGACGAATGCACGGACAAGCTTGCCTACGGGCTGGCGATTGCGCTGAGCATCCTGTCCGTGGATACGGTAATCATCTCCGGCGGGCTGAGTATCCACAAGCAGCTGATGATCGACCCCCTGCGGGAGAAAACGCTCGGTTACGGTTACCCTTCCTGGACCCGGAAGAACAGCATCAACGTACTGCAGGCGCAGCTCGGCAGCAACGCGCCCATGGTGGGCGCGGCGTTCCTGACGCTTGAGGATATGCAGACCTTCGCAGCCCCGCAGGAAACGGCGGCCCAACAGTGATATAACACTGCTGTGTTCCCGCATCCGGGCTTGCAGCCATTCCCGCCGCCCAGCGGAGATACAAAAGCAAAGCACACCCGGAACTCACGGCAGCTTTCCGCGCGGTAGCAGGTCCATTTTTCGGCCAGTTCGCACCGGCGTTTTGCCGCCTGAAAGGAATAATTATGCTGATTTTTACCAAAGCCATTCCCCGGCCCGCCATTTGGGGCGGGCCTCTCCTCCGGCAATACTTTCACTATCCGGATTTCCCGGACAATATCGGCCAAAGCTGGTCGTTCAGCGCGCAGGAAGGCGCGGGGCAAAGCAACCTGGTTGTCGGCGGTCCCTACGACGGCCGCACGCTTGCGGAGCTTTGGGCCTCCGAACCGGCGCTGTTCCACAGCCGCTTTAACCGCTTTCCTGTCATCATTTCCCTCGTCGCGCCCATGGACGACCTGAGCCTCCAGATCCACCCCAACGACCGGGTTGCGGCGGAAGCCGGGTACCCGACCGGGAAGAACGAGGCCTGGTACTTTTTGGAGGCGGAGCAGGGCGCAAGCATCGTGTACGGCCAAAATGCCGGAAGCGAAGCCGAGCTGCGCGAGTTGATCGCCCGGGACGAGTGGGACCGGCTCATCCGCCATTTGCCCGTCGCGAAAGGCGATTTCGTTTACCTTCCCGCCGGAATCGTACATGCGCTCAAAAAGGGCAGCATCGTTTATGAAATTCAGCAGGCTACGGACGTAACCTACCGTTTTTTCGATTATCACCGCCGGGACGCGCAGGGGCGCGAACGTCCCCTCCAGTTAGAGCAGGCCATCCGCTGCGTGGATTTTTCACTTTCACAGGCGGATGCGCATCTCCCCGTTGCACGGATGGTTCAACCAAACGTCACCATCGACACGCTGGTCGACAACAACAGTTTCTGCGTTCAGAAGTACCGGTTTTCCGGCCCGCAGACGCTGGCCTTCCCGCAGTACGCGCTGATGACCTGCGTGACGGGCGAAGGCGCGGCGGACGGCAATTGTTTCGGCATCGGCGAAAGCTTTATAATCACAGCCGGGTCGAGCGTCTCCTTCGACGGCGATATGACGCTGATGTGTACCCGCGAAGGCATGCGGCCGTAATCCGCATTCCGTATTAATATTTCCTGTCGTTTCGATACGGGTTGGAGCGGCTGAGAAAACCTCATTGCGGCGTACCGGCGGGCTTACGGAACCGGCGGTCCGCGGGTCAATTACGAAAGTTCCAAGGGTGCTCTACACACTTCACCGGCTTCGGGTAAAGCGGGCAGAAGAATGGTGCCGTTTTCCAAAAGCAGCTTACGCTCCTTTGCACACGAGCAGCCCTCATGGCTTTCCATGAGGGCTGCTCGTGTGATTTTTCGGTATTTATAGGCGGAGCCATCCGCTTTGCCCGCCCGTTTTTTCAGTCTCCGACAATACACTCGATACGGTTACGCCCGTTGCTTTTTGCCAGCAACAGCGCTTCATCCGCCAAACGGAAAACCCTTCCAACATCCTCTTTCCCAGCGGACAAGGCTGTTCCGACGCCAATGCTTACGGAAAGGCCTGCACTTGTTGCCGCCGCGTCATCAATCACTTTGAGCTGGCACACATTCCGGCGAATGGTCTCGGCAATGTTCAGCGCGTTCTCCCGGGAAGAATTAAACACCGAAATTACAAACTCATCTCCGCCCCACCGGCAGAAGAACACTTCATCCGCGTTCATATCAATCGTGTTGATAATCCCGGTAACCTCCACCAGCACCTTGTCGCCGATGTCGTGGCCGTAATTATCGTTATACTGTTTGAAATAATCAATATCAATAAACAGTACCGCCAAAAACAGCTTGTCCTCCTGGTTCCGGTCAAATTCTATATCAATAAAATTCCTGAACCCCCTGCGGTTCGGAATTCCGGTCAGGTCGTCCAGCAGAGCCATCTGTTTCAGCTGTAGGTTGGCAAGAACCAGCTTATGGTTCATGCTCTGGTTCTCCTTTATTTTTTCCTCGAGCAGTTGCTTGGATGTTTGCAGCTGGGAATTAGCGTTATAGTCATTAATATAACTCCCAAAGATAATACGGGATGCAACCCAGGAAGTAACGATGAACACAAGCAGGTTCACGTAATCCCCGATCAGCACATCCGACGAGCTTTGGAAAAACGGGAGCCCGATGCACATAATGGGCACGGCCACAGCATACGGGATAATCATCTGCCGCTTTGAAAATAAAAACATCACCGAAGACACGATCATCATGACCATGAATACCATCAGTTGGCCATACAACCGCTGATCCATCAGGGAGACGACGCTGCCCCACGACATGATCAGCGTGATATAGCCGATGTTCCATGTTTCCATGATTTTCATTTGTCGTTCAGAAAAATCGGTTGTTTTTCGAAAGATTCTGATTCTCGAGATAAACAGAACGCTGATCCCGATCAGTATGGAGTACATCACCAGATAGTCGTTAAACCTGAAACGATCATCAGCATTCAGAAGGAAAGCGGACACATCCGCGATAATAAAGACCAACTCAAACGCGATAATCACCGCCGCCAGTATTTCGCCTCGGCGAAGATTGTCCAACAATTTTCTCTTTCTGAAATTCTCTCTTTCGCACAGCGGGACATCTGCCTGTATCACAAACAGTTTCTTCATTTTCGATTCGTTATCCTTTGCAGAAGCTTACGGAACGTTGGTTTCAGCATAAAAAATCATACTAAAACAGTACTCGAATTATATCATACATGCCAAGAAACATACAAGGGAGAATACCATCAAAAACCATGAACGTCAATCCTTGTAATCTTCCGGCTTTCTGTAAAATCCGTCTTCACCTGCCCGGTTTGTAGAATGTCGCAAAACGTTCTGCGGGGATTTTAACCCCGCGCTATCGGCGCCCGATAAAACGCCCCGGCCAAACGCCGTTGTTGCCGGCGCCGGGGAACCATGCGTGCCCAAAAGGGCAGCTTTCGGGGGCGGCGCGCCAATAGACCGTCGGATACCATTCCGGCGGTGATGTGCAAACAAGATGGGCCATATGCCGCTCCGTTCCATGCGTGCCCGGGTTCCGTTATCCTTCACGCTTGTGATAGCCCTACACTTCTTTGGTTTCATGCTACGGTTTTACAGGGCAAACGAGGTTTTTTCATCCCACCCATCGGCAGAAGCCCTCCGGGAGCCGCCGCCCGGCGGCGGTTCCCCGTACGCAAAAGCAGGGGCTTTCCAAAAAGCCCCTGCTTTTGCGGCATCTTCCAGGTTGTTACGGCGATAAGGCGTCGCCTGTTCAGGCCGCATCGTGATCCGGCAGCGCAACCGTGAACGTCGTGCCACGGCCCGGTTGGCTCTCCACCGCGATCGTTCCGTGATGCGCCTTTACAATCCATTCGACAATGGACAGCCCCAACCCGGTGCCGCTGCGGTCCCGCGCGCCGTCCACGCGGTAGAACCGCTCGAAAATATGGGGCAGGGCATCCTCCGGAATGCCGATGCCGTCGTCCCGTACCCGGACGACCACACGCCCGTCTTCCCTTTCGGCGGCAAGCTCGATCCGCCCGCCGGGCTTGCCGTATTTTACCGCGTTTTCCGTAAGGTTCAGCATCATCTCGGTTATCAGGCTCTGGTCCGCGCGCAGCGTAAACCCGTCCGCCACGTTCACGGCGATCATCGCGCCCTTTTCGGCGCACAGGCCGGACAGGGTTTCCGCCACGCCCTGAGCGGCCGCGTGCAGGTCGACCGTTTCAAAGCAGACGGGGTATCGCCCTTCCTCCACCCTCGTAATGGTAAGCAGCTGCGCAA
>JAQUXV010000380.1 GCA_028692205.1 Eubacteriales bacterium | reverse complement strand
CTAGGCGTATTGAAAAATATAATATTGCCTGGATGGAAGACATGATTCCGTGGATCTATCCGCAGCAATATGCGCGGCTGCGCAGCGCCACTACGGTTCCGGTCTGCACCGGTGAAGATATCTATTTAAAGGAAGGCTTTGAACCGCTTTTGAAAAACGGTTGCGTCAGTGTTATCCATCCGGATATACTCACTTGCGGCGGCGCGTTGGAATTGAAAAAAATTGCGGATATGGCGGATGAACAGGGGGTTGCCGTTGCGATTCATATGGCGGAAAGCCCCATCGCCTGCATGGCGGCTGTGCATGTTGCCGCGGCAATGCATAACGTTCTGGCTATGGAACTTCACTCGGTGGATATTCCCTGGTGGCAAGATCTGGTTCGCGGCCTGCCTTCCCCCCTGATCGAAAACGGGTACATTAAAGTGCCCGACGGGCCCGGCCTTGGGATTGAGAGCCTGAATGAGGAATTGATTGCCCGGCATATCAACCCCGACATTCCGGGCATATGGGAGCCTACCGATGAATGGGATCGGGAGTTTTCCAACGATCGGATTTGGAGTTAATTGAAGGAGGACGCCGACCATGCAATTTGACAATCGTGAGAATATTATAGCGATTACTCCCCTGTGGAAGGGGGAACGCTTTCCGGATGGACGGCCCAAGGTGCCGGATAAGTACCTGGACGCGTTATACCAAATGACGCTGGAAGAGCTGTGGAAGCCCATCTTCGTCCAGGGATACGAAAACCAGTTTATCGCGATGAAAAGTCTGCATCCCGAATTCAAAGAGGATGGCAGCGTGAACCGTAAGATGGTCGGGCGCGCGTTGACCGCCATCTATGCGCCCACCCGCCCCGATTATTACAATGCTTCGTTCTCAATCGCTTCGGCACAAGGCTATTTGGGCACGCCCAACCAGTGGGTGATTGAACTGCTCACCGACAGGGATGTGCTTGTGGTGGACATGTTTGATAAGGTTTATAAGGGAACGTTCCTTGGCGGGAACCTGACCACGGCTTTGAAAACAAAAACCGGCAGCGGCGGCGCAGTGATCTGGGGCGGTATCCGGGACTTGGAACAAATGCAGAAAGTGCCGGATGTGCAGGTTTATTATCGCGGGATTGACCCTACCCCGATCCGTGATTTTGTACTGCTGAACATCAATGCGCCAGCCCGTCTCAGCGTCGGCCGGGAAGCCGCCATTTGCCTGCCCGGGGATGTTGTGTATGGGTGCAGCGGCGGGGTGCTGTTCATTCCGCCTCATCTGGTGGTGGATGTGGTGGAAGGCGGCGAAAAAACGAAGGTCAAGGATCTGTTCGGTTTTCAGATGATTACGGAAAACCGCTTCACGACGGCACAGATTGATAAGAATACCTGGACGGAAGAAATGTTGGACCTACTGGTTGATTTTATAAAAAAGGATCCGTTGGCAGCAGAATACCGCGGGCTGGATTGGAGCAAGGAATACGACCTGGCCCGCAACGGCGATCCCAATGACACGCAGAGCGCATTGTAAGCGGGAGGAGGCTTCAAGATGAATTACGATTTGCACGGCCGTCGCGCGTTGGTTACCGGCTCCAGCCGGGGAATCGGAAGCGCAATTGCGCTGGAACTTGCAAAAGCGGGCGCGGATATTGTGGTGCATTGCTGTAATATCGGCGCAAAAGGCGCCGCGGTTCAAGCGGAAATCATCGCCATGGGGCGACAATGCCAGTTGGTTGCGGCCGACCTGAGCAAACCCGACGCGGTAGCGCAGCTCTCGCAAACCGTGGGTGATATTGATATTCTGGTGCTGAATGCATCGGTGCAGATCAAGAAACCATGGCGGCAGATTACCAAAGAAGACTATGAAACGCAGATGAACTGCAATTATTTTGCGTCCCTCATGCTCATCCAAAATTCCATTCCCTATATGATCCGGAATAACTGGGGCCGGATTGTGACCATCGGCAGCGTGCAGGAAGCCAAACCCCACCCTGACATGCTGGTTTACTCGTGTTCCAAATGCGCTCAAACGGGGCTGGTACGCTCGCTTGCGACGCAGCTTGCGGAATACCGGATCACCATCAATAATGTGGCTCCCGGCGTTATTGATACGGATCGCAACCATGAAGCGCTGTCGGATGAAACTTACGCTAAAAAGGTTACGCAGAGCATTCCGATGGGCTTTTATGGCGAAAAAGAGGATTGCGCAGGCATCGTACGCACCCTTTGTTCGGACTTCGGGCGCTACATCACAGGGCAAAGCATTTATGTGGACGGAGGCAAAAGCCTGTAGCCCATACAGAGAGGAGGAGACGGTTCCATGGCCGCGCATCAAATATACATTGCAGCCTGTGAGGAGCAGGGAGGAATTTACCGGTTCGAGCTGGATGACAACGGCATGTTGCAGCCCAAAGACAGTCTATGCCTGAAATACCCGATGTATTTGGCACAAGAAGGCAATATGCTGTATGCCTTGCTGCGCGCTCCCTTCTCCGGTAGTGCCGAAAGCGGTTTGTGCCAAATTTCGCTACAACAGGACGATGGGTTCGCTCAGGTTTCGGAGGCTGTTTCGGTACACGGGCAGGTGTCCGCTCATCTGGCCGTACGCGACGGGCAGGTGTATACCGCGAATTATATCAGCGGAGATGTTACCATGATGCCGGACCGCGTGATCAGGCACAGCGGTCACGGCGCCGATCCGGTTCGGCAGGAAGCGCCTCATCCCCATTATATTTCGGTAACGCCGGATAAACGATATCTGGCGGTAGCGGATTTGGGGCTGGATCAAATCGCAACCTATAACCTTGAAATGGAACCCGTTTACACGGCGCAGACGCCTCCCGGCAGCGGGGCGAGGCATCTGGCATTTTCGCCCGACGGCGGTTATGCGTACTGCGCCAACGAACTCACCTCTACGGTCAGTGTTTTTCGGTATCATGACGGGCGTTTTCAGCTGCTGCATACCTACCCGGCGCTTCCGGACGATTACCACGGAACCACCACAGCCGCAGCCATACGCTGCTACCAGGGTTATGTCTATCTATCCCATCGGGGGTATGACCGAATCACCCAATTTGCCGTTGTGGGGGAGAAATTGGTAAAAACAGCCGATTTGCCCTGTGGAGGGTCTTCCCCCCGGGATTTTGACCTGATCGGCGATAAGCTGGTTGTGGCCAATGAGAATACAAACAATGTTGTCGCTTACCAGCTTACCCGGGATGGCGGCGCGGACGAAACCTGCCGGGTAACGCTGCCTCACCCGCTTTGCGTGCTGATTCGTTGAAAGGAGGGGCGCCTGCTTGATCCTGACTGACTATTTTTACCCCACACCCGA
>JAQUXV010000379.1 GCA_028692205.1 Eubacteriales bacterium | reverse complement strand
GTTTGCATTTCCTCCGGTGAAAACGCAAGCACCAGCGAACCGATCCGCTCAAACGGAACGGAAAGGTCTTCACACAGTTTTTCCGCCATTGCGTTTCCCTGAACGTTGAAGCGTGCCATCAGCGTGCCCGGCATGGGATCATACCCCGCATGAATAATCGCGCTGTTGGCGCGCGTTGCGCCGAGGGCGACATCGTTTTCCTTTTCCAGCACAACAACCTTCACCTTATATTTTGACAGCTCAAAAGCTGTCGCCGCGCCAATTACACCGCATCCAATCACTGCGACGTCGTACATTTGCATTTCTACCCCGCCTTCTATCCATTTACAATAAAATAAGAGCCCGGCGCACACGGTACCAAGCCCGTGTGATCCTTGCTCTCTACTCTCCGCATATGGAATTCACTTGCGAAATTTATTTTACTATGGTTTCCCGCATTTTGCAACCGTCGGACATAGTTTTTCTTACATTGCCCATATTTCGCTGCGCGTGGCGGATATTCCCGACGCGCCCGCGGAAAGGGCGGCCAGAATATCTTCCTTGTCCTGGATCAGCCCCCCGGCGATCAACGGCGTCGGGCACGTATCGTGTACCTTGCGGATAATCTTCGGCAGGCAGCCGGGAAGCAGTTCCACCAGATCGGGCGCGCTTTGCTCAATCTGCTTCCCAATAGTGGAAAGCGCCAGCGAATCCAGCAAAAAGAAGCGCTGCACCGTGATAAACCCTTTCATCCGTCCATAGCGGATAATCGACTGTCTGGTGGATATGATGCCGTCCGCTTCCGTTTTCTCCGCAATAAAATCCACGGCGATCTCCTTGGGCATCAGCCCTTTGATCAGGTCGACGTGCACCAGCGCGATCCGCCCGCTTTCCTTGATTTTATGAACGATCTCCCCAATATCGAGGATGCTTCCGTACAGCACAAACACAATCCTGCATTCCGAGGTTAAGCAGGCGTTCAACCCATCCTCGTCCTTCACCGCGGCAACGATCGGAAAATCTTCCAAAAGCGTCAGCAGCGCTTCCTTCTTCATGCGGTTTACCGCCCTTTTCTGTAAAGTGACCGAATTGGTTCTGTGTTTCTCTCCTCAGCCAGAGACAGTATAGCAAACCGACGGCGCTTTTTCAATTCCGCTGCGTTAACCCGTTTATTAGCGATTGAGCCTGATATACCCGGACCAGCCTCCAATATCCAATATATGAGAATGTAAAACAAAACGGCGGGGCTTACCCACCGTTTTGTTTTACATTCTCAAAGCGCCTGATCCGTTACCCGCAATCAGCCGACGCGATAGCGGTTCACCGTATCCCAGTTCAGCTCCACGCCGAAACCGGGGCGGTCGGGAATCGTTACCCACCCGTTTTGAACGCTGATCGGTTCCGTAATCAGGCTTCGGCTCAAAACGGTTTCCTGCCCGCAGTATTCCAGATAGAGCGCGTTGGGAAGCGCGGCGATATATTGCAGCGTTGCGGACATCAGCAGACCGCTCTTGAAATTGTGCGGAATAATCGGAATGCCCGCCTGTGCCGCTCTGTCCCGCACCTTTTTGGCAACGGTCAGGCCTCCGCAACGGCTCATGTCCGGCTGGAGAATATCCACGCAGCCCTCATCGATGTAAGCGTCAAACTCGTCGATATGGCACAGTTCCTCGCCCGCCGTAACGTTGAGCGACAACGCTGCGCGAAGATTGGCAAAGTCCGCCCTTCTTTCGACACGGAAAGGCTCTTCCACCCAGAAAACATCATATTCCTCGAAAGCCCGGCTGGTGTTGAGCGCGGTTTTATAGTCGTTCCATCCCATCGCGATATCGATCATTAGTTTTTTATCCGGGCCCAACGCCTCACGGGCCGCCCGGATCAGTGAAATATCCTTGGCCGGGTTCTGCCCCAGCGATCCCCAGCCGAATTTGATGCCGCTGTACCCCTGCACCATATGATGGTCGATCAGCTGCTTCACTTCATCTTCCGTCTCCGGCATCAGAATGCTGATGTATGCGGGGATTTTTTCCCTGTAGCGTCCGCCGAGCAGCCTGGACACGGACAGGTTCAGCGTTTTGCCGGCAATATCCCACAGCGCCATATCGATTCCGCTGATCGCGTGCATCACAACGCCGCCGCGGCCCTGATAGTAGCTGAACCGGTACAGCTTATCCCACAGGCGTTCGATTTCCATGGGGTTTTCCCCTACCAGCAGGTTTTTGAGTCCCCGGCACGCGCTGTGGGAATCCGGCATGTCAATGGCTGCCTTTACCAGATACGGCGCGGAATCCACCTCGGCAACGCCCGTAACGCCCTCGTCGGTATGCACCAGAATAATAACGGAGTCCTGGGTTCCGTCGCCGATTAACGAAATTTCCGGCTGCCTGACAATAATCGCTTCAACGTCGATAATTTTCATTGATTTGCATCCTCTTTTCATCGTAGTTGGTCTGTCTGTAAGCACATTTACTCACGCCGTCCACGGTGGGTCGTTCCCGTAAATTTTTAGAACGGCGATGCTGTTTCCCGTGCTTTCTCTCCCGGAGCGTCCGCGTGTTACTCCGGCAGGCGCAAAAGTTATTTCGTAAATCGTATGCCCCGGTTTCCGAATACCCGGGTTGGAAAAAGGGCAGTCACTCGTATACGGGTCGCCTCCGTACGGGCAGCCTAGTCTTCCCACGGATGCACGACCGCCTTAATCAGGTCTGCCGGATGGCGTTTCAACAGTTCGACCGCCTGATCCAGCTCCCTGAGCGCGAAACGGTGGGTAACCATATCCCGAACGTTTACAACCCCTCTCGCAACCATGTCGATCAACGGGTCCCACACCAGCTCGTTATTCGTCAGGCCGTAAAGTGTAATCTGGTTCAGGATAATCTCCTTTACGGGGAAGCGGATTTGGGCGGCATCGTCCGGGATGCCGTACAGGATCACGCTTCCGCCTTTTCTGGCAAGCCGCACGGCCGCCTCTACGGTTGCGGGTGCGCCCGCCGCATCGATGGAGAGGTCGGCTCCCCGGCCTTCCGTTTCCTCCATCACCCGCTGTTCCAGCGTTTCTTTGCTCGTGTCGATAACCACATCCGCGCCGAAACGCTTTGCAAACGCGTGCCGTGTTTCATTCCGCACGGTTACGATTACCTTGCGCGAGCCGAATGCCTTGGCCGTCTGGGCAAACGCAAGCCCCGCGACGCCCGCACCCTGAATGAGCACCACATCATCCGGCTTCAGCCCGACCCGGTAAACGGCCCCGGCCGGGCAGGCCACCGCCTCCAGTATGCCGCCCGCGTCGTTGCCGATTGCCGCCGGAATGACCCGGATGCAGTTTTCCGGCACAACGACATA
>JAQUXV010000378.1 GCA_028692205.1 Eubacteriales bacterium | reverse complement strand
TCGTCAGCGATATCCGCATGCCCGTAACGGACGGGCTGGAGGTTGCGCATTACGTTTACCAGAACTGCTCGGAAACCACCGAGGTGATTCTGCTGACCGCCTATGCGGATTTCTCTTACGCACAAACAGCCATACGCTACAACGCCTGTGATTTTGTGCTGAAATCTTCCGTGGCGGAAACGCTGCCCGCCGCCGTGCGCAAGGCGCAGCAAAGCCTGAAGCAGAAGGAAGATCAGCGCAGAAAGCTGATGGACGCCGAAACCGTGAAACGGAAAAACGAGCATACCCAAATGGAAAACCTTCTGCGCGGCGCGGCGCAGGGGCAGCAAAACTCCGCGGGGGTATTTCCGCCCGGTTTCCAGCCCCCGTATCTGGTGACCAGCTATGAAATTGCCCGCACGGTTCCCGTGGCCGCGGCCTCGGCCCGTTCCGCCATCCTAAACGTGCTTTCCATGTGCCTGAAGGCTTACGAAAGCGTGTCCATTTCCATTTCGCCTACGCAGTATTGCAGCCTGATCTGCCTGCCGGAATCGGATTCCTCCCTCCGGGAGCTGATGAAAGAGCTGCACAACATCATCAGCGTTTTGAACAATTACACGCAATACAGCGTTCGCATCGGGCTGAGCGCCGAAAGAAAAGAGCCTTCGGCGTTAAAGGAAGCGTATCAGGAGTCCGTAGTCGCGTTGAACCGGCTGTTTAACGACCATAACGTAATCGGCCTGTATTCTCCGCTTTCGGGGGACGAGGTTCCTGCCCTGCCGGACCCCCGAACCCTGACGGATCAGCTGAGCGAACTGATGCAGGCCGACCGTACGGACGAAGCAATGGCGTTGCTGAAACAGTATTTTGATGATTTTTTGCGCAGCGGCGAGAGCATCGAATCGCTCAAGCTCACCTCGGTATTGATTTTTACCACGCTCACCGTGAACGTGGGCACCATCGACACCCGCGACGAGTGGGACGAGCAGACGGACGAACAGTTTTACCTGGCGGTGGAAAGCGCGCGGACGGTTCGCAACCTCTATGATACGCTTACCCACTACCTCGGGCGCTATATCGCGCTGAAGCAGCACGCCCCCGCCGTGAAAAACAATCTCATCCGCCAGGTGAACGCCTATATGCACACCAATTATGCCGAGAACATCAATCTGCAGATCATTGCGGATATGTTCCACGTCAGCTGCGGTTATCTGGGCAGGCTCTACCGGCGCGAAACGGGTGAATCGCTGATTATCGCGCTCAACCGCCGCCGCATCGAAGTTGCCAAGCGCCTGCTGCGCACCACCAGCCGGAAAGTTTTCGAGATCGCCCATACCGTCGGCATCGACGATCCCACATACTTCACGCATATCTTCGTGAAATATACGGGGCAAAGCCCCTCCGCCTATCGCAACGACAGCCGGTAAACACCGTTACGGCCGTTTTGGCATGCCGAAAAACAGCGGCGTACGCCCCACGGATGAGGGGTCGTACGCCGCTGTGCCTGTGCTGGTTCCAAACGCGCCGTTTTGCCGGTCAGGTTTCTTCCTTTGGCATTATTTCTCCTTTCAGGAGGATTTCCAGCGCCCGTTCTTCATCCAGCGGCCTGCAGAAATAATATCCCTGCACCAGATCGCAGTCATGCTGCAGCAGGTACTGCCTCTGCTTTTCGTGCTCCACGCCTTCGGCGACGACGATATGCCCCAGCTTGTGGGCCATGGAGATAATATCCCCGGTCATTGCCGCCTCCGCGCGCAGGTACATCAATCCGTCAATGAAGGACTTATCAATTTTCATATAATCCACATTCATATCCCGTTCCCTGTTCAGGGAGGAATAGCCGGTTCCAAAGTCGTCTATCGATATCCGAACCCCCAGCCCCCGGAACGCTTCCAGCTTCTCGTTGATGGCTGCGAAGTTGTTAATCAGCACCGATTCCGTAATTTCCATGCCGATATTCTGCGGGGAAACCTTGTGCTTTTGCAGAATCGTCAAAAAATCGTCCATAAAATCATCCTGCACAAGCTGGATGGCGGAAACATTCACAAAAACCCGCAGGGCTCCGTGCCCCTGTTTTTGCAGGCGCTTCTGAAAGGCGCAGGCCATCTCCAGCACGGATTTGCCAATCGGGATAATCAATTGCGTTTCCTCCGCAATGGGGATGAACTCCAGCGGCGATACGGCGCCCAGCGTTTTACTTTTCAGGCGTGCAAGCGCTTCACATCCCACAACCCGGTTGGTTTTCAGGTTCAATATCGGCTGATACTGCAAGTACAGCTGCTGTTCGGGAGCGCCATTCACCAGCCCAACCAGCACTTTTTTAATTTCCGTCTCCCGCATCACCGCGGTTTCCATCGGCTGGTCAAAGAAGCGATACCCAAACACATCGTTTTCGTTCACATGCTCCGCGGCCATGGAAGCGTTGCGGATGATATCCTCCTCCCGGTACTGGTCCCCCTTAAATTCCAGAACGCCGATGCCGCCCCCCACGGTTCGCAGCATTTGAATGCCGTCGACAATTCGGATAACCGAACGGCAAAAATCCTCCAATTCCTTGGCGCTTTGATACTGCGTAATATAAAAGGCAAAACGCTCGAACGATATTTGGAACAGTCCGCGGTTTTCGTTGGCGAGCACAACAAGGCTTTGCGCCAGCTCTTTGATGATTTGCTCGCAGAAGCTGTAGCCGTAGGCAAGGCAGATATTGTTCAACTTGCGCAGGCTCAGCAGTACGATGGCCCTTGGGCGATTCCAATCCTTCTTCGCATCGTCCGAAAGGATGTTTTCCAGGTACATACGGTTATGCAAATCCGTAAGACTGTCGACTTCACTGATGTGCTTGAGCTTAATTTCCTGCATTTTACGATCCGTAATATCAATAATAATCCCTTCAAGCGCCAGCACCTCGTCGCTGTCGGGGGCGTACACTCCCTGCCCCATCTCCAGAACCCATTTCCGGTTTCCCATGGCTGTAATAATCTCATATTCCGATTTGAAAGGGAGATGCTGCGCCAACACCTGCTTCCATTTTGCCCAAAGGTCTTCCCGACACTCGGGTGCAATCAAATCGTCAAACGACAGCTTGTGGTTTTCCAGCAAATCTTCCGAAGGGTAACCGGTCAGCTCGTGGCAGCCCTCGGATACAAAGCGCATCGTCCACTGGCGGTTAAAATCGCAGCGGTAGGCCATTCCCGGCAGATTCGCAAGCAGGACGGATTTGCTGCGTTCACTTTCGTAGAGGGCGTTTTCAAACGCCTTTCGTTCCGTAATGTCCTGAATCAGGCACAGGTGGTCATATTGGATGTCGCTTCTTCTTTTCAGCTGCGCCAGAACCACATGCACCC
>JAQUXV010000377.1 GCA_028692205.1 Eubacteriales bacterium | reverse complement strand
TTGCTGATGTATTCGCGCCGAGGTTCCACCTTGTCGCCCATAAGCACGGTAACGCGCTTTTCCACCTGCGCCGCGTCCTCGATGGTGACCTGCAGCAATTTCCGCGCGGAGGGGTCCATGGTGGTGGCCCAAAGCTGCTCCGGGTTCATCTCGCCCAGCCCTTTATAACGCTGGATGGTGTAATTCTTCGAGCCTCTGGTGGCGGTTTTCAGCGCCGCGTCGTCGTACACGTATTCCACTTTATTGCCGCGCGCCACGCGGTACAGGGGCGGCATGCCGATGTACACGTGCCCCTCGGTGATCAGCTCGCGCATATAACGGTAGAAGAAGGTGAGCAATATCGCGCGGATATGAGCGCCGTCCTGGTCGGCATCGCTTAAAATAATGACTTTGTTGTATTTAAGGCCTTTCAGGCTGAAGCTCTCGTCGATGTTCGTGCCCAGCGCCGTGATAACCGAGCGGAATTCCTCGTTGGACAGCACCTGATCCAGCCGCTTCTTTTCGGCGTTGAGCGGCTTGCCGCGCAGCGGCAATATCGCCTGAAATCGTCGGTCGCGGCCCTGCTTGGCGCTGCCGCCGGCGCTGTCGCCTTCAACGATGAAAAGCTCGTTCTGCTCTGCTTTGCGCCCCGTGCAGCTGGCAAGCTTACCCACCAGCGGCGCGGCTTCCAACGCCGATTTGGTGCGCGCCACGTCCCGAGCCTTGCGGGCGGCCTCGCGTACGTGGGCGGCGCGAACAGCCTTTTCGATCAGCTGCTGCGCCAGCTCCTGATGCTTCAGGTCCTCAAAATACGCGGTAAGCTGCTGGGTGAGGATGGCCTCCACCGCCGGGCGAACCTCGGTATTGCCGAGCCGGCCTTTCGTTTGTCCCTCGAACTGCGGGTTTTTGACCATCGCGAGCATGACGGCGGTCATGCCCTCGCGGAAATCATCGCCGGAAAGGTTATTGTCCTTATCCTTCAGCAGCCCCAACCGGCGGGCAAAATCGTTCATCACTTTGGTAAAGGCGGCGCGGAAGCCCGTTTCGTGCGTGCCGCCCTCGCCGGTGGGAATGTTGTTGACGTAGGAAAACACGTTTTCCGTGTAGCTGTCGGTATACTGGATGGCAATGCGGAACTGAATATCGTCCCGGCTGCCTTCCAGATAGATGGGCTCGTCAAACACCGTGGTTTTATCGGCATTCAGGTATTTTACATAGTCGGAAATGCCGCCCTCGAAGCAGAAAACCTGCCGCCCCGCGTGCGTTTGAGCGGCGCCGTTGGTTTTCGGCTGCTCGTCGTCGCTTTCGTCCAGCTCGTCGGCAGCGTCGCGCACGGCTTCTACAGGGGCGGAGGCACGCTCGTCAATAAATTCGATGGTCACGCCCTTATTGAGGTACGCCAGTTCCCGCAGGCGGCGCGCGACGGCCTCGCCGTTGAAAACAGTGGTTTCGAACACGTGCCCATCCGGCATAAAGCGTACCAGCGTGCCGCGCTTGCGCGTGTTTTCCAGCGCCTGTAGTGGGCCGGTGGGCCGACCGGCGACGATTTTATTCAGCTTGGGGTCGTACTTGCTCTCAAACCGCATCTGGTAATGCTTAAATTCCCGGTAGGCGTCCACCGTCATCCACGAGGAAAGGGCGTTGACCACGCTTGCGCCAACGCCGTGCAGCCCGCCGGAATAGCTGTAGTTTTCATTGTTGAATTTGCCGCCCGCGTGCAGCTTGGTGTAGATCACCTCAACGCCGGACATTTTCAGCGTCGGGTGCATATCCACCGGCACGCCGCGCCCGTCGTCGAACACGCTGGCGGAACCATCCTTATGCAGGGTAACGCGAATGTTGTGCGCAAAGCCGCCCATGGCTTCGTCCACCGCGTTATCCACAATCTCCCACAACATATGGTGCAGCCCGCGCGAGCCGGTGGAACCGATGTACATGCCCGGTCGCATGCGCACCGCATCCAGCCCCTCGAGCACTTGAATATTCTCCGCGCCGTAGGTCAAACGAATCGCTCCTTTTTACATGACAAAAAAATGTTCATTCAGGAAAGTATAGCATATTTAGAAAAGAACACACAAGTGGGGACTATATTTCGTACCTGAGGGTACGACCAGAGAACCGAGGTTCTCTGGAGTTTCCTTCTTTTATGCTATTTAGCATATAGATAGGGGGATGTGCCTGCGGACACACAGGGGGGTATGCGTCTGCGGACGCACCAAAGGGCTTTCCGCTCGCCCTTTGGTAACCTTCGGGTCGCCTGCGTTGGCGGCGGGACGCGAAAGGGTCGCCCCTCGGAGTACAGGATAGTCGTCCACCGCCGCTGCGGCAGCGGCGACCGACAAGCCTGTCCATCCTGCGGAGCGAACCCTTTCGCGTCCCGCCTTGCTTGCCGCCAGGCGACGGGGAAATTTAGGCTGAATTTGGATGAGGGTTCAAAGGATATGCTGAAGTTTGCTCTGGTAGGCAAGCAGGACGCGAACAGGGAAAGCATACGCAAAGGAATAAGAATGAGATAAGTTTTACATATGCGATGGGTTTCCATACAAACGCTTGGAAAGCGTATGAGAAGTTAACGGAAGGGAGCTTTTCTCTTCTAATATTATAACGATTACTTTATCTCTACATGTTGGACAACCGATTTTTCTTTCGCTTGCAGATTGTTGCTATTGGGGCGCGGTGCTCCCTCGCAGGATGGACAGGCTTGTCGGTCGCTGATACCGCAGTATCGGCGTACGACTATCCTGTACTCCGAGAGGGAGTATCCGCGCCCCTTGCCGAACGCAAGCGCCGAAGGCTTCCAAAGGGCGAGCGGAAAGCCCTTTGGTGCGTCCGCAGACGCATCCCCCTGCCCGCACCGCAGGCATGGCGGTGTGCTCGCAAGCACCTTCCCTTTCTGTGTGCCGGATGGCACAATATAAAAGAACCCAGCAAGGCCCGAAGGATGCAGGGGCGAGCGGAAAGCCCCTGCTCGCACCCGCAGGTGCGACATCTTGTGCGCTTTCGGGAAAGCCGGGAGGGGCACCCCCTCCCGGAAGGGCTACTTGTTCCCTCTTGCCTGCGCATGGTATACTGGTACTGCTCGCCGGAACCGGATAGGGGGACCCGGAATGGGTTCCACAACAGAAAGGGCGATTGAATGAACGTTTCTTTGAATACGTTGAGTAAAAAGCGCCGAGCATTGACCCTCGCCGGATGGGTGTTTATGATAGCGTCGCCGTTCTTGCTGCTAGCCGCGGTATCGGCTGCAATCGGGCAGAACGCTTTTCAGGCTAATCCCGTATGGACGGATGAACTGGATTACTGGCGCGGTGTGTTTTCGTGGTTGAATGCGGGAGGAACGACGGGTTATTCCGGCA
>JAQUXV010000376.1 GCA_028692205.1 Eubacteriales bacterium | reverse complement strand
GCACGCTGATGGCACGCTTCAACGTTCAGGGAAACGCAATGGCGGAAAAACTGTGTGAAGACCTTTCCGTTCCGTTTGAGCGGATCGGTTCGCTGGTGCTTGCGTTTTCACCGGAGGAAATGCAAACGGTTCAAACACTTTATGACAGGGGCGTGCAAAACGGCGTTCCCGATATGGAAGTGATTACCGGCGAGCGCGTGCGCGAAATGGAACCGGAGATCAGCGATAAAGTAATGGGCGCGCTGTACGCGCCAACGGCCGGCGTAATCAGCCCGTGGGATTATGCGCTGGCTTTCGCCGAAACCGCCGTGCAAAACGGTGTAGAAATCCGCCTGAACACAACGGTTACGGGAATAGAGAAGCGCGGCGGGCACTACCACATTCAAACCAATAACGGGGAATACGACGCGAAATACATCGTCAATGCCGCGGGCGTGGAAAGCGGCCTGATCCACGAAATGGTTGCGGAAAAAACGTTTACCATCATGCCGAACCGCGGCGAATATTACCTGTTGGACAAGTGCGAGGGAGAGCGTGCCAACCATGTATTGTTCCAGTGCCCCAACCAAAACGGGAAAGGCGTTCTGGTATCGCCGACCGTCGGCGGCAACCTGATCGTCGGCCCCAACAGCGAGGCGGTTACGGAACCGGAACGTGTAAACAATACGTCGTCCGGGTTGGAGTTTGTGCGGAAAATGGCGCTGCAAAGCGTTCCTTCCATCAACTTCAGAAATTCCATCCGCAATTTCGCGGGCATACGCGCCAATACCGACCATGACGAATTCCAGATCAGCGTCGCGGCGGAAAATTTTATCGATCTGGCCGGTATCAAATCGCCGGGCCTCAGCTCCGCGCCCGCGATTGCGCTGTACGCCGTTGAGCTGCTGGAGGGCTGTGGCATGGCCGCCGAACGCAGGCAAAACCCTGTTGTCACGCGCAAAAGACTGCGGTTCAACACGTTAAGCGACGCCGGAAAAACGGAAGCCGTCCGGCAAAACCCCCTTTATGGCCGCGTCATCTGCCGGTGTGAAACCATTACCGAAGGCGAGATTATCGACGCCATTCATTCGCCGGTACCGCCCAGCAGCGTAGACGGCATCAAACGCCGGGCGGGCACGGGCATGGGGCGCTGCCAGGGCGGGTTCTGCGGCCCCCGCGTGCTGGATATTCTTGCGCGCGAGCTGCACAAAAATCCGATGGATATTCTCAAGGATGAAGAAGGCAGCAACATTCTGGTTTCCGAAACCAAACGGGAGGTGGCCGACAATGTATGATTTGATTGTTGTCGGCGGAGGCCCGGCAGGCCTTGCCGCCGCAAACAGCGCATACCAAAAGGGACTGCGCAATATCCTGATTATCGAGCGTGACAAGGAACTGGGCGGTATCTTAAACCAGTGCATCCATAACGGCTTCGGCCTCCACCGCTTCAAGGAAGAGCTGACCGGCCCAGAATATGCCGGGCGGTTTATTGAAATGCTTAAGCAAACCAGCGTCGAGGTGCTGCTGGACGCGATGGTGCTGGAAATCAACAAAAACCACGAGGTGCATGTGATCAGCGCGAGCCGGGGCTACGAAACGCTGAACGCGAAATCGATCGTATTGGCGATGGGCTGCCGCGAGCGTACCCGCGGCGCGATTGCCATTCCCGGTGACCGTCCCGCAGGGGTGCTGACCGCTGGTTCTGCGCAGCGCTACCTGAATCTGGAAGGGTATATGGTCGGCAAGCGGGTCGTTATTCTGGGTTCGGGCGATATCGGCCTGATTATGGCGCGGCGCATGACCCTTGAAGGCGCGAAGGTGCTGGCCTGCGTGGAGCTGATGCCGTACTCCGGCGGCCTGATGCGCAATATTGTGCAGTGCCTGCAGGATTGGGATATTCCGCTGTACCTTTCCCACACGATAACGAACATCGTCGCCACCAACGGCCGGGTATCCCATGTGACGGTTCAAAAAGTGGATGAAAACCGCCGCCCGGTCCCGGGCACCGAAATTGAGTTTGATTGCGATACGGTGCTGCTGTCGGTCGGCCTGATACCGGAAAACGAGCTGACGCGCGCCGCGGGGATCGAAATGGACCCGCGTACCAGCGGCGCGGTCGTGTATGAAAACATGGAAACCAGCGCACCGGGCATCTTCGCCTGCGGCAACGTGGTACACGTACACGACCTTGTGGATTATGTGTCCGCCGAAAGCGAACGCGCGGGCGCCGCTGCCGCAGCCTATGTAATGGGCAGTCGGCCCGAAACGGAATGCATCCGTTTGACAAACGGGGAAAATGTAGCTTATACGGTACCGCAGAAGGTGCGCGCCGACCGCGTGGAGAAGTTCGTGGATGTGTTTTTCCGGGTGAAACGGGTCTTTGAAAACAGCGTTATTGAGATAACCGACGGGGACAGCGTAATCGCCACCTATAAGCGGGAGCACATGGCGCCGGGTGAGATGGAACACATCCTGCTGACAAAGGAACAGCTTCTTAAAATTCACAGCGGCGTAGCCGCCGTAACCGCGAAGGAGGCGTGACCCATGAAAGAACTTGTATGCATCGTATGCCCCAAGGGTTGCCGCCTACACGTGGACGATGAACACGGTTACGCGGTTACGGGCAATTCCTGCCCGCGCGGCGCGGAATACGGCCGAAACGAGATCCAAAACCCGACCCGCGTGGTTACTTCCACCGTGAAGCTGAAAGGCGGCCTTTACCGTCGCTGCCCGGTAAAAACCAGCGTGCCCGTAGCCAAGGGGAAAATCATGAATATTATGAAGTGCCTCAATCGCGTGGAGCTGCAATCTCCCGTTACCATCGGGCAGGTCGTCATCCGTGACGTGGACGGCGCCGGCGCGGACATCGTCGTTACCAAAAACCTGTAAGGAGTGCTGCGAATGCCGGATATGACGGGGGATCTCAGGGGAAAGAAATTGTTTCTGCTGGATATGGACGGCACGCTGTATCTGGGCGACCGGGTTTTCGACCATTGCCTGGACTTTTTGAATGCGGTGAAAGCGCGGGGCAGCCGATACCTGTACCTGACCAACAACTCCTCCAAATCGGTGGATAAATACGTGGAGAAAATGACGCGCCTTGGGATTCCCGCCATACCCGAAGATTTTTTTACCTCGACCGACGCGGCCTGCGTATATTTGAAGCAGAATTTCCACGGGCGCAAGATTTACGCGCTGGGTACCGCGTCGTTCCGGGCGCAGCTTACGCAGGCCGGTTTCGCGGTGACCGACCGGCTGGAAGAAGGCATCGACTGTCTGCTGATGGGGTTTGACACGGAGCTTACCTTTCAGAAGCTGGAGGACGCGTGCATTCTGCTCAATTCCGGCGTTCAATACCTTGCGACCAACCCGG
>JAQUXV010000375.1 GCA_028692205.1 Eubacteriales bacterium | reverse complement strand
GGTTTGAACGGCTGCTGATGTCGCACCCCCTGAAACCGCTCAACGATTCGGATGAGGTTTTCCCGGAGGCGGCGGTGCGGCGGGTTTGGAGCATCGACGGGGATTTCAGCCTGATGCTGTCCACCATCCCCTGCGCCGCGAGCCTGTGCGAGTTTAACGGCGGACGGATTGAGCTGCTCCGTATTAACGAGGAGTACCTCGTGATGACCGGGGACCAGACGGAGCGCCTGTATACCGAAGGCACCAACGTGCGCGCGCTGACAACGGAAGAAGATTACCGGCAACTGCAGGGAATGCTGCAGGAAGCCTGCGACACACGCGGCTTTGCCGAAGGGTTGTACAACCGCTACGATGAGCACGGCAACCTGAAACGGTATAAAGTGAAGATAAAATTCCTGACGGGAGACGAAGCCCGTTCCCTGTTCTTTATCACATACTGGCCGATATCCCACGGGCAGGAGGGGAACCCCCAGAGCGAGCCCGTGGATGTGCCGGAGGGCGACGTTTCCGGCGCGGAAAACGTTGAAGGCAAACCTGACGGCAAGGAATAATTCGGCGGAGCCTGTGGCAAAAACCGCTTGGAGAAGGGCTTTCGGCGCACAGGAAAACGGCGTGGCCCTTGACCGACGATTCGGCGTGTGGAAACCGCAACAATACGAGAACCAGCGGCGCACGGAAAAACGGCGCGGTCGTTGGCTGACGATTCGGCGTGCGAAAGCTGCTGTAATATGAGAAACGGCGGCACATGGGGAAACGGTGCAGCCTTTAGCCGAAGATTCGGCGTGTGGAAACCGCCGCAATACCAGAACCAGTGGCGCGCGTGAAAACGGCGCGGCCTTAGGCCGACAACCCCGAGTGCGGCGAACTGCAACAATACGAGAACCGCTTTAACAACTTCAAACGCACTTGTGGACAGAAGACCAGCCCAACAGGACTGAGCGCATGCACCGGCATGCGCTCAGTCCTGTTGGTTATGAAAGAAGAAATCCACCGGTATAGTTGGTGGAAGTTAATCAAAACGGAAAAATACAGGAGAGTGTGGAGGATGCCGTTTTACCAGGTTTTGGTTGAACACAGACAAACTTGAACAGAATAAGCCCCGGGAACAACGTTACTGTTCCCGGGGCTTCTGTGTCGGAGGCGGCTATATCCTGCTGCGGGGCGCAGCGGGTTTCTATTCGGCGCGCGCCGGAATGGAACCAGCATTGTTCCGTACCGGTTCATCCCCGCCTGTCCGGGCCAGCCCAAGCAGGGGAAAGGCCATCGCGACGATGGGCAGGAAGTACCGGAAGTAATCGTTAACGGGAGAAAGCAGGCACACCCCAAGGCTGAGCAGCGCGGGCAGGAAGGCGAGCAGCTCCCGCCACCGCTTCCGGCGCGCCAGCGAGTAGGCCGCCGCAACCAGCAGCCACGTGTACACCGGGCAGAAGAGCGTAAGCTCCAATACCGGCACCCGCCGCCAACCGCGGGAATACGCCGCCAGCAGTGTGCGCGCGCCTGAAAGCGCGGCGATTTGCGTGGTGTGCAGGTAGAGCGGATCGTCCCCCAGATCGTAGGTTTCGAACACAAAACGGATGCCGCCCTGATAGTGGTAGGTGCGGGCCGCGTCGATTTTCGGGGTGAAGGCGTAATAGCCGCTGTTACCACCGACGAACGCCTCCAGATAGGTAATCGGATACTCGGCAAACATGGAAAGCCACGTCTTGCGATATTGCGCAAGCGCTGCGGCCTCGGCGGGGCGGCCCTGCCCGTACTGCCGGAAGGTATATTTGACCGGGTCGGAAATGTTGGCCTCGTACAGCGCCGGAAGGGCTTCCGCGTCCAGCACAGCGTCGATGGCGGCATACTCCTCCGCCGTTACGGTATCGGCGTGATCGCGCAGGGTACGCGCGCTTTGCTGAAAGCAGACGGAGTAAAGGCCGGAAGCTGTTTCATCCTGTATGTTCAGGGCGGGCACGAGCACGCCGTTAAAGCAGAAGGCCAGCGCAAGCGCCGCGGCCAGCGCGCCGCCCACGGAAAACCGCGCTTTGCCGCGCAGGCCGAACACGACCAGCATAACCGCCGCGATTAGCACCACATACGGCCCGTTGCTGCGAAGCAGGCAACTGAGCAGCGCGAACGCCGCGTAGGCGATCAACCCGCCGCGCCCGGGCGCGCCGAAACGAAGAATTTCCGCGGTGCGCACGGCAAACAGCAGCAGCGCGGCGGCATACAGCGTATCCTTGCCCACTGCCTGCGCGAAGGAGCCGAAGATCGGCGTAAGGCCGAAGAACAACAGCGCCGCCAACCGCCAGCCGCGCCCCAGCCCCAAACGGCGCAGGAAGCGCAGCACATCAGCCAGCGCATAGGCCAGCGCCAGCGTCTGAAGCAGCGTAAAGAGGAATGCCCCCAGGTTGTCCCCGGCCAGCTGCCGCCCCAGCCACACACAGCCGCCGAACAGCCAAGTGGTAAACACGGGGTGCCAGGTGCTCAACTGCCGAAGTCCGTACAGGCCGCCCAGCATTTCGCCCATATCCCAGATGATCGTGCCGGGATAAAAAACAAGCAGGTACGGAGACCAGCACAACAGAAGCGCGAGCATCGCGGCCAGCGCGGGGTGCCGCCTGCGCCACGCCGTACAGCGGGGAAAGCGCAGCGAAAGCCGATCCAGCGCGCGCCACAGGCGACCCGGAGCGCTGTTTTCGGGGGTGCGTGTACGGGTGCTTTCGGTTGTAGTGGCGGCTGCACGCCCCTTATTGCTTTCGGTTGCTCGGGCGCTCCCGGCGGCGTTTCCTTTCGTGGCGGAAGGGGCGTGCACGGCCGGGCGTTCCAGCCCGTCGGCAATCAGCGCAATAGCCGTCGCCATCACGGCGCTTTGCCCCAGAATGCGCAAAACGGCCTCGGCCCAGGCGCCCGCGCCGTTTAGAAACGACCAGGTATCATAGGCGAACAGGGTGGTGGCGAAATAGTTGACCACGCCGAACACCAGCCCAAGCGCCGCCGCGCCCGCGCGAATACGGACGCGCCGCCGGAAAAACGCGACATAAAAAAGCCCGCCGAGCAGCAGCGCGTAAAGAATCCACGCGGGGCTGCCTGCGGAAAGCGGCAAATCGCTGACGCCCACATAATGGCTGGGCGACAGGGTGAAAGCAAACATCGCCAAAGCGCCTGCCGGCATACAGCCCAGCAGGCGCGCAAGCGTACTTTTGAATGTGCGATGATCGGCGGCCATCGGTTCTCCTTTTCAGGCGCGCGGCTCCCGGTGGTCGGGATGCAGCATCTTCAGAATGTTCAGGTTGATTTCGAACTGCTGGCGGTGCTTCTGCGCCACCGTATCCAGCACCAGCCCGCAAACCAGCATCATAATCGCCATGGTAAA
>JAQUXV010000021.1 GCA_028692205.1 Eubacteriales bacterium | reverse complement strand
AGCTGGAAAAACTGACGAATTACGACTATGAAGTGATTTATATCGACAACCACAGCACCGACGGCACCCAAAAGCTGATTCGCCAGATGTGCGAAAAGAACCCGCGCATCATGGCGATCTTCAACCGCAAGAATTTTGGGCAGTTCAACTCGCCGTACCATGCGATCTGCCAGGCGCACGGCGACTGTGTAATTGTGATCTGCGCGGATTTTCAGGACCCTGTGGAATTGATACCGACGTTTGTAACCGAGTGGGAAAAAGGCTATCAGATCGTGTGCGGCGTAAAAACCAACAGCAGGGAAAACCGGATGATGTATTTTCTGCGCACCTGTTATTACCGGGCAATTAAGCGCATGAGCTCCTTTGAACAGATTGAGCATTTTACCGGCTTCGGCCTCTATGATCGCTCCTTTATCGATACCCTGCGGGAGCTTAACGACCCGACGCCTTTTCTGCGCGGTATTGTGGCGGAATTGGGCGGAAGCCGCAAGGAAATCCCTTATGAGCAGCCCTTGCGCCGCGCCGGAAAAACACACAACAACTGGTATTCTCTCTATGACGCGGCAATGCTGAGCTTTACTTCCTATACGAAAATAGGGCTGCGGCTGGCGCTCTTTATCGGTTTTTTCGTGGCGCTGCTAAGCTTTCTTCTTGGGGTGGTTTATCTGGTCATGAAGCTTGCCATGTGGGACCGTTTTATTGCCGGGCAAGCGCCGCAGATGATCGGTACCTTCTTCCTTGGTTCAATACAGCTGTTCTTCATCGGGCTGGTGGGGGAATACATCATGAGTATCAACAACCGTGTGATGAACCGCCCGCTGGTGATCGAGGAAGAGCGCATCAACTTTGAACCCAACCCCGAAATAACAAATAAAAAATAATAAACAGCGGGTATAACCCTGCGGGTGTATGAACCTGTGTCAAATTACAAACAGGCTGCCTGTCGCAATCGCAAACACCGGCAGCCTGTAAATGAAATGATTTAGGATAGAACAGGCACTACAAATTCAACACAACGCCAAGCACCGCGCCCAACGCAATGTATGCGATTGGGTGTATTTTTTTCATTGGTTTGATTTGCAAGACCACAAAGAAGCAGCAAAACAAAATCAGTGCAAGCCATTGAAAGCGCGCAACGCCGTCTACCGTGCGGAACAGCGATGCCCACAGCACCGAAAAACCCGCCGCGGCAATCAACCCGGATACCGCCGGGCGAAGAGCCTCCAACCCGCCGCTGATCCGCCGGTTGGTACGGAAACGGTTGAGAATCCGAACAACGATCAGAATGACAATAAAGGAGGGTAGCACAAGCGAACAGGTTGTCACCAATGCGCCTGGAATGCCCGCCACGTGGTACCCGACGTAGCTTGCCATGTTAATGCCGATTGGGCCGGGTGTAGATTGGGAGATGGCAATCATGTTCATCAGTTCATCCAGGCTGAACCAGGCAGGATGAACCTGCGACATCTCCATTAAAAAGGGCAGCGTGGCCAAACCGCCGCCGATGGCGAATAATCCGGTTTTGAAAAACTCAAATGCCAGAGTCAGAATCGTCACACCTTTTTCCCCCTCCCGTAAAAGAAAGCGCCGAAAACAGCGAACGCAATCGTTACATAAATGGGGGAGACACCGATAATGGCAACGCAGATAAACGCCAGCGCTGCAATGCAAATTTTTAACCACGTATTAGCGCTGTTTTTAATCAACTTGAGTACGGTTGAGGCAATCAGCGCGCATACCGCAATGCGGACACCGGCAAATGCGTGCTGTATCCAAACAATCTCTATAAAATTATCCAGAAAAGCGGCAATCAGCACGATAATGACTACCGACGGAAGAACCACGCCGATCGTTGCCACCGCCGCGCCCAGAACACCACGACGGCGATACCCGATGAACGTTGCAGTGTTCACCGCGATAATCCCGGGGGTGCATTGCCCGATGGAGAAGTAATCCATCATCTCTTCCTGCGAAACCCATTGCCGTTTCTCCACGATTTCCCGCGAAAGCATCGGGAGCATGGCATATCCGCCGCCGAATGTCATCACCCCGACGGACATAAACGAAAAAAACAGTTCAAGCAGTTCTTTCACGTTAACATTCCTTCCGAGCGGCGTAAAGGGCGCAGGCGCGTGCGAAAGCCTTAAACAACGGTGCGCCGTCCGCCATACGTTCCGGGTGCCACTGCACGCCCCATACAAAGGGCATATTTGCGTCGTAAACCGCTTCAATTACGCCATCCTCCGCTGCGGCGCAAACCGTCAGCCGCTCGGCAGGCGTTTTAATTGCCTGATGGTGCAAGGAGTTTACTTTGATCCGATCCCGTCCGTAAATGTCGATCAGGGGAGAACCCGCGGTAAATTGCACCCGGTGGCAGGGTTCCTGCGGCGGAGCCGTCTGCTTATGTAAAATTGCCTGTCCGCCGTCGGAGGCGGTATATTGCGTCGGCAAATCCTGATACAGTGTGCCGCCCAGCGCAACGTTCAGCGTTTGCAGGCCTCTACAGATGGCAAAAACGGGCATAGAGCGCTTGTAGGCTTCCTTTACGAGCATCATCTCAAACCGGTCGCGAAGAGGATCCACCTGCATTATGGCCTGCACGGGCGATTCCCCGAACAGCAGCGGATCCAAGTCGTTGCCGCCGGTAAGCAACAAGCCGTCCAAACGATAAAAGCAAGAGGTAATCTGTTCCTCATTCATGTCCATACTGAGGATTGTGGGGATAATTCCCGCTTTAAGCGAGCTTTTCAGGTATACACGGGGAGTATACTGCTTATACTCCTGATCGTCGATGCTGCCGGAAATGCCAATCAACGGTTCCATAGGCGTCCTCCTATCCATATACAACAGTATAGCTTCTCGCTTTGTAAATGAAAATCCTTCGTGGTTTCAAAGACCACTCAGCGTGGTATAGTATTGATGCGAAAGCACTTTAACAAACCTGAGGAGGGTGCTCCATGGAAAAGAAGATCGCAATCGAAGGGATGAGCTGCAACCATTGCAAAATGCACGTCGAGCAGGCGCTTGGCGAGGTTCCCGGCGTTCGCAGCGCCGTGGTAGACCTGAAAGCAAAAAACGCCACGGTGCAGGCCGACGAATCGGTAACGAACGAGGCGTTAACGCAGGCTGTAACAGAAGCCGGATACGAAGTTACCGGCATCCGATAAACCCGCAATAACAACGCGCCGCCCGCCGAGAGTTCGGCGGGCGGCGCTTGCGTGTTCAGGACGGTCAAATTGCGATATAAGCGGTTGTTACGCGCTCTTGATATCCAGCCACATCGCGTTGTAGAACTGAATAAAATCCTGAATATCGTGGAAGAACTCGCAGCGGTCCACAATGTCCTGCGTCGGGTTCATGGTCAGGTTATCGCTGTACTCGGAACCCATCAGGTTGATCGCTTCGGTATTGGGCGTGGAGTACCAGATTTCCTCGCAGTTCATCACGGCGATATCGGGGCGGCACATAAAGTCGATAAACTTCTCGGCGTTTTCTTTGTTCTTCGCCGCCTTGGGGATTACCATACCGTCCACCCAGATGTTGCTGCCTTCATCCGGGACAACATAGGCCAGATCGGGGTTCAGGTCGATGGCGTATTGCGCGTCGCCGCTCCACACCAGTGCGAGCGCCGCTTCGCCGGCAACCATTTTATCTTTGGTCTCGTCTACCTGATACGCTTTTACAATACCGTCCTTTTTCTGCATAATCAGCAGTTCTTTGGCGGCGTTCAGCTCCAGCGGATCGCGGGTGTTCATGGAATAGCCCAGGTACTTGAGTGTTACACCCAGGCAGTCGCGAATGGAATCCAGCATAAAAACATTGTTCTGATACTGAGGATCGAACAGGATGCTCCAGCTGGTAACCGGCTCGGTAACCATGGTGGTGTTGTACAAAATTCCCACGGTGCCCCACATATACGGCACGCTGTAAGCGCCGGTGGGATCGTAATCGGGGTTCAGCAGGCTGGACTCAATATATTGAAAGTTGGGAACTAGCGAAAAATCGATCGGAGCGAGCAGGTCCTCAGCGGTCATCCGCTCGATCATGTAATCCGAGGGGAACACAACGTCGAAAGACGAGGGAGAGTTGCGCACCTTTACGATCATGTCTTCATTGGTGGTGAAGTACATCATGTTTACGGTAATCCCGGTTTCCTCGGTAAACGCGTCCAACGCGTCCTGGCTGATGTAATCCTCCCAGTTGTAAACGTTCACTACTTCTTCGGCCAGCGAAGCAAGGGGCAAAAGGAGCAGCAGCACTGCAAGAAGCATACAGGTCAGGCTTTTACGCATGGTCAATATCCCTCCAAATTTCTGAATCTATCATAAACGCGAATGCGTTTATTGCTGGGGATGGGCTTCGCGGCCAGTGCGGCGGTTGACAATCAACAGCAGCGCCAGCAGGGAAAGGAACATCAACGCGCTCAGCGCGTTCAGCGTCGGCTCAATACCGATGCGGGCCTTGGAATAAATAAGCGTGGACAGGTTTTGCACCATCGGGCTGGTCGTGAAATAGCTGATCACGAAATCATCCAACGACAGGGTAAAGGCCAGCAGGCAGCCGGTGATCACCCCAGGGCTGATTTCCGGCAGAATCACATGCATCAGCGCGTAGGAAGGCGAAGCGCCCAAGTCCAACGCCGCTTCGTAGGTGTGCTTGTTCATCTGCTTTAATTTCGGCAGCACCGATAATATAACGTAGGGCGTGTTGAACGTAATATGCGCCAGCAGCATCGTAACATAGCCGCGTTCGATCCGGGAGAAGGTGAAAAGAATCATCAGCGATATACCTGTTACGATATCCGGCATGGTCATCGGCAGGTTGGTCATGGTCATCATCAGGGATTGGGGGCGTTTGCGCATGGCGTGAATGCCGATGGCGGCCAGCGTGCCCAGCACCGTAGCGGTGACGGCCGCGATGATTGCGACGGAGAGCGTTACATACAGGGCTTTCATGATGGCCTGATCCTGAAAAAGCTGCTCGTACCACCGGAAAGAGAACCCTTCCCATTTCGCGCGGCTTTTACCCGCGTTAAAGCTTTGCACAACCAGCACCACAATGGGCGTGTACAGAAACAGCAGCATCAGCGCCAGGTACGATTTTTTGAAAATATGCCGGTTGCTCATACAATGCCGCCTCCTTCTCCTTCGGGGTCGGCTTTGCGCAGGATGCTCAGGCTGACCAGAATCAGCGCCATCATAATCAGGCTCAGCGCGCTGCCGACATTCCAGTTGCCTTCGGTCAGAAAGCGGTTCTCAATTAAATCGCCAAACATCATGGTATTTCCGCCGCCCAGAATGCGGGGGATAAAGAAGGTGGTCACCGAGGGCATGAACACCATTGTAATTCCGGAGATTACACCCGGCACGCTCAGCGGCGCTGTGACGCGCCAGAAAGTGTTCAGCCGGTTGGCGCCAAGATCCTGCGCGGCTTCCAGCAGCTTATTATCCATTTTTGTCAGCGACGTATAAATGGGGAACACCATAAAGGGCAGGAAGTTGTACACCATGCCCAGCAGCACCGCGCCGTCGTTATACATCAGCTGCGCGGGCGGAAAACCCAGCGCCTTGAGCAGTGTGTTGATCAGCCCCTGATCCTCCAAAAGCGTCATCCACGCCACCGTACGCAGCAGGAAGTTCATCCACATGGGAATGATAAACAGCACCACCAGCGTAGCGCCGATCTTCATCTGTTTATCGGCCATGAAGTACGCGGCCGGATAGCCCATCAGCAGGCAGATACCCGTGCAAAGCAGCGCCATCCACAGCGAATAGACCAGCGTGCCTACGTTTACCGTGCCGCGCTGAATCAGCACGCTGTATTCCGGCCCCATCTGCTCATAGATTTGGTTAATGGAGTAATTGCTGTCCCAGAAATTCTTGAAATTATCCAGTGTAAAAGCGCCGTTTGCATCCGTAAATGCGTAATACGCGATCAACAGCACCGGCAGCACCGTAAACAGAACCATCCACACCGTATAGGGCGAGGCAAAAAACGAGCGCTTGATACCATTGTGGCGTTTTACGGAAAGGATGCCCAACAGGATCAACCCGATCATGACCGCGGCCAACATCCACAGCATCCAGGCCGGGCCGCTGAGGTTTTGGTTCATTCTTCCTCCGCGCCCCCTTCGCTGTCCGTCTCAGGCGCTTCCGGCATAGGTTTCATGATGTGAATATTAAAGGGGACAACGTTCAACCCAACGCGGGAACCTTGCGGCTGCATAATGGTGGAATGCACTTTAAACACCGTTTCGCCCGCGCGGATCATCATTTCATAATGCACGCCCTTAAAAAGCACGCTTTGCACCACGCCGCTGATCTGGCCGATATCCTCGCCGACGATCATAATATCCTCCGGGCGGATCACCACATCTACGGGCTGATTCTTGCCGAAGCCCTCGTCTACGCAGGGAAAATCAAAACCGGAAAAATGAACCAGCTCGTCGTGTACCATCGTGCCGCGCATGATATTGCTTTCGCCGATAAAATCCGCTACAAACGCGTTGACAGGCTCGTCGTATACGCTTTTCGGGTCGCCGATCTGCAAAATGCGGCCGTCGCGCATTACCACGACGGTGTCGCTCATGGTCAGCGCCTCTTCCTGATCGTGGGTCACATATAAAAAAGTAATGCCAAGCGCCTGCTGCATACGTTTGAGTTCCAACTGCATATCCTTGCGAAGCTTCAAGTCCAGAGCGCCCAAAGGCTCGTCCAGCAGCAGCACTTCCGGCTCGTTCACCAATGCGCGCGCAATGGCCACGCGTTGCTGCTGCCCGCCGGAAAGTTGGTCCACGCTGCGTTTGGCATAGCCGCTAAGGTTGACCAGCTCCAGCATTTTATCTACTTTTTTTTGAATATCGTTTTTAGATACCTTTTTAATTTTCAGCCCGAACGCAATGTTATCGTATACGTTCAGGTGGGGGAACAGCGCATATTTCTGGAAGATGGTATTCACCTTTCGCTTGTAAGGCGGCAGGGAAGCGATATCCTTCCCTTCAAACAGCAGGGTGCCGCTGGTGGGGTATTCAAAGCCGCCGATAATGCGCAGCGTAGTCGTTTTTCCGCAGCCGCTTGGGCCAAGCAGCGTTACAAACTCCCGCTTGCGGATATAGAGATTGATATCCTCCAAAACCGTGGTTCCGTCAAAATCCTTATAGATATGCTGAAGGTCTATCAAATGCTCTTTATCGATCATAAACGGTGCTCCTTTGCTTATCGTCCGCAGCGGCGGAAGCGCTTAAAAGCTTGGCGGTGTGCTGACCCACAGGATTTTCGCTTTGGTTTTTCCCGCGTTTTTCAGCGAGTGGCTCGTTTCCGGATGAATGCAGAAGCTGCCGCCCGTTTTAACGTGATACATATTATCGCCCATCATCAGTGTGATGCGGCCGGCAAGCACATAGCCGAATTCTTCCCCTTCGTGCGGCGGCATCTCGCCGCTTTCGCCGCCCGGTTGAAGCTCCAGCAGAATCGGTTCCATTTTATTTTTTTGTGCTGTGGGAATCAGCCAGGTGATCTTGCCGTGCTTTTCTTCGTCGTCGGACTTTTCAAACAGGTCGGAAGGCGAAAAAACCAGTTTTTCGCGATTATCGTCGGTAAAGAAGGTTTTCAGATCGCTGCCCAGACTTTCCAGCAGATCCACAAGGGTGGCGATGGAAGGGGAAGCCAAATCGCGCTCCACCTGCGAAATGAAGCCCTTGCTGAGTTCACAGCGGTCGGCGAGCTCCCCCTGAGTAAGGTTTCGGCGGATGCGAAGCTGCCGTAATTTCTCGCCAATCTGCACGCGAAAACCTCCTAAAAATGTCGGAAGATAATTAAAAGTTTAGTTTTGCTAAACTTCGAAACAGGCAATATTAAACCATAATCTTTTTTGACTGTCAAGTGATTTTACAAAAAAATAACGCCCCACAAGGGGGCGAAATGTTATATGGCACAACGGTTGCAGCCGGAACGTTGTAGTGCTTATTCCAGGGTTTTCAGAATTTCGTTCACTTTCTCCTTGGTGGAGAAATTCAGCGGGGAGAAGCGGCCGTTCAGCGACGTTTTCAGCTTTTCTTTTGCGGCGGCCTTGTCGCCTGCTTCCAGATCGTACTGTGCCAGGAAATAAAGCGTGTCAATCTGGCCCGGCTTTAACTCGATGGCTCTTTTGAAGTATTCCAGCGCCTTCTTCTTGTCGCCGATAAGCCGATAATACGTTTGCCCAAGGTTGTCCAGCGTAATGGGGTCTTCGTCGTCGTATTCAAGCGCTTCCTGGTTGTAGGCAAGCGCCTTTTCCTTATCCCCGGCTTCGATGTACAGGTAACCGAGCGTTTCGTATACCAGCCCGCTGGGCTCCTTGGCGTGCTGGTTTTCCAGTACGGTGATACCTTTGGGAAGATCCCCAAGTTTATACACGCAAGCGGCATAATTTACAAAAAGCTGGCGCTTGCTCTCTTCGTTAAGATAAGGGCTTTTCTGATGCTTCACCAGCAACTCGCGCGCTTTCTGGAATTCGCCGTCGCGAATCATCAGTACGGAGTAGCTCAGCAAATAACGCGGGTCGGTAAGCCCGGCGGCGACCGCTTCCTCGTACAATTTCTTTGCTTCGGCGGTTTGGCCTTTGGATAGTTTTTGCGCCGCGAGGCGGGCTTTAACGGTTGCGATCAAGCTCATGTCTTGTCCTCCTAAGGTTTTGGTACGTTCGCGATCTTGCGTCGCAAGCGCGCATAACGGTATTGTAGCGCATTTCGCTGCTGTTGTACAGCTTCGGTTGCCGTAAGGCTGGGTTCCGACAACAGCAGCAGCGCTTGACGAACATACACCAGCGCCTGTTCCGCGTCGCGATACTGGTGCTCGTACAGCTTTGCAAGGCCAACGCAGGCAAGCACGGGTTCTTCGCCCAGGGCAAGCATGGCGGAGTACAGCTTTACGGCGCTGCCGGCTCGGCCTTCCCGCTTCTCCTGTGCCGCCAGCGCGGCGAAAGCGTCGGCCTTCCGGTCCCCGTTTGCGGCAAGACGGTAGCACTTTTTCGCCTTCTGTGCCGAGCCCCTCTTTTGCATCGACTTTGCCAGCGAAATCAGGTCTTCCGGCTCAGATGCGGTTTCCGGCAGGGCATACAGTTGGCAAAGGAAAAAGAAAAGCTGCGCGAGGCTTACAACGTCCTGCCGGTTGTGCTCCAGTATTCGCTCCATTGGTCCGAAATCATGGTTTTTCAGGTATCGGAAATAGGTTTCCGGCACCTGCTCGCCGGGCAAATCGTCCTCACGGGATACGCCGAGCACGGCATTCTCCAGCTTCTGCAGCGTACAGCGGCCAAGCCGGAGTTTCCACACCCGGCGCGCGGCGTGCAGCACGTCCGCGTGGCATTCAGGCAGCTTTTTCCCTGCTATGCGGTTCATTACAAACCGGTTTTCCAATAGCGGCGCATCGAACGTTTTTCCGTTAAAGGTTACCAGAATGGGAAAAGCGCCTGTAAAACGGGCAATCTCGGAAAGCATCAGCGGTTCTTCGGGATAATCGCGCATTAAAAACTGTTCGGTAATGAAATGCCCGCCGCTGACATACCCCAGCCCCACTTCAAAGGCGATGGTTCCCGCACCGCCGGAAAGGCCGGTCGTTTCGGTGTCCAAAAACAGCAGATCCTCCGCTTTCACTTTTTTGGGAAACTCAATTCCATAAATTTCCCGTAAAACAGGCACGGAAAGGTGCCTGAAATCGCTGAAGGACGATAGGGGAAAGCGCTCGCTGCGGCGATAACACTCCAGCGGAGCACTTTCGGGAGCAGGAACGGTTTCCCGTTTCGAGGCGCCGGAGTCGATCATGCGAAGTTTATCCATCAGGCTTGGCATGCTTCGATCAACCCCCGTAAAACGTGCCGCGCGATCGCTTTACCATTCTTGCCGACCTCGGTTTCCGGCCCGACGCAACTTGGGCAGCCGTTGTCGCAGGCACAATTCTCCAAAATGCTCAACGCGTGCTCCAACAGCAGCACCTGCATCTCGTACGCTTTTTCGCTCAAACCTACGCCGCCCGGATAGGTATCGTACAGGAACAGGGTCGGCAGTTCGGTTTGCGGCGCTTTTACCTGATAAATCACCTTGATATCCCTTGGAGCACACATCAGGTAAAGCGGCGCCACGATGCCCATCAGGTTGGCGATGCCGACCAACGCGCCCTGCAGATCGTCGTTCGAGAACCGGGAGGAGACGCTTTGCGGAATCGTCCACCACAGGCCGATGGTGTGCATATCCATTTCGGGGATGCGCACGGGGCCAAAGCCGAGGTTTTCATGGGTGTCCAATTTCATTTTCTTAAAGATTTTTACGATCGTGGTGATTTTCAGCTCGCCAAGTGTTACGGTGACCCCGTTTGCAAGCTCCTTCTGTTTCAGCTCGTCCAACACGCTCAGACTTACGTTCAGGTCGGCGTCGGTATAATAATCCACGTCCACCGCGCGAAGAAACGCCTTGCAGGCATTAAAATCCAGCTTCTCCACCTGATACTGTCTGGCCTCGTGCATATAAATGGCGTTTTCATGCAACAGCATCGGCACGGTGTAACGGTCCATCTCGCCGATTACGCGGTGATGCGCCGGATTGGTTATGTCGATGATCACAAAATTTTCCGCCGAAGCCGATCTCAGGCTGATTTCGCTGGCGGGAAAATCCTCCGCGGACCAATGATACTTGCCGCCGACATGCCGCAGGATGCCGCTTTCCGAAAGAAAATCCAAAAATTGCGCCGTATCCTTAACGTTACCGAAGCGTTCGTCATCCTCAAAGGGCAGCTCGTACGCCGCACACTTGATGTGCGAAAGCAAAATATACAGGTTATCCGGGTGCAGCAGCGCATTCTCCGGCGATTGGGAAAGAAAGTATTCGGGATGACTTACCATATATTGGTCAATGGGAGCTGAAGACGCTACCATGATCGTGAGCGCGGTATCCTTTCGGCGGCCCGCGCGCCCGGCCTGCTGCCATGTGCTCGCGATGGTGCCCGGATAACCGCACAGCACGCAGGCGGTCAGCGAGCCGATATCGATGCCCAGTTCCAGTGCGTTGGTAGAGACGACCATGTCAATCTCGCCCGCGCGAAGCCCCTTCTCGATTGCGCGACGCTCGCTCGGCAGGTATCCGCCGCGGTAGCCGCGTACCCGGCCGGAAAAACCGTAGGGATCACGCGCCTGGTCTTTCATATAACGGGTAAGTACTTCCACTTGAATGCGGCTTTTGGCAAACACGATGGTTGGGATGCCGTTTGCGAGCAGCTGGCTTGCGATCTCCCGTGTTTCGCCCACGACACCGTTGCGAATCCCCAGCTGGCGGTTGATAATCGGCGGATTGTAAAACACGAAATGGCGCTCGCCCATGGGGGCGCCGTTGTTATCGATTTTCACGACGGGCCTGCCGATCAGCGTTGTCGCCAGTTCCTCCGGGTTGGCAATGGTGGCGCTGCACAGAATAAAGCGCGGGTGACTGCCGTAAAACTCGCAGAGGCGAAGCAACCGCCGCAGCACATTGGCCAGATTACTGCCGAATACGCCGCGGTAGGTATGAATTTCATCGATCACGATGTACTGCAGGTTTTCAAACAGTTTGACCCACTTGGTGTGGTTGGGCAGAATGTTGGAATGGAGCATATCCGGATTGGTCACCACAATATGCCCCGCCTGCCGGATCGCCTTGCGAGCCGCGCCTTGCGTGTCCCCGTCGTAGGTATAGGCCTTCACATCCACGCCCAGCGCCTCGACCAGCTCGTACAGTTCGCTGGCCTGGTCGGCGGAGAGCGCCTTGGTGGGGAACAGGTACAGCGCGCGGGCATCGGGGTTGCGCATAATCGCGGTTAAAACGGGCAGGTTATAACACATGGTTTTGCCGCTGGCCGTGGGGGTTACCACGACAAAATCACGGCCTGCCTGCGCCGCCTGAAAGCTTTCCGCCTGATGCGTGTACAGCCGATGGATGCCGCGCGACCGCAGCACGGTTTGGATGCGGCTGTCCAGCGTTTCGGGAAAATCGACATACTTGCCATCGGAGGCGGGCAGGGTTTTCCAGGCCGTAACATTCGCCATAAAGGCTGGATCGGCTTTGTGGGTGGCAATCCATTGATCAACGTTCACGTTGTCCACTCCATAACCGCCAAAAGCCGCGCGAACGCGGCTTTGGCAAGATGATCAGGTTTTGCTGGCAGATAGCTGGGTATTCTGGGGCGCTACCAGCCCCTCCTTATGGAACACGATCTTGTTGTCCTTCACGTTCAGGCGCACGGCATCGCCCAGCGCTACGCGGCCCGCGATAATTTCTTCGCTGAGGGCGTCCTCCACCAGCCGCTGAATCGTGCGGCGCAGGGGCCGCGCGCCAAAATTGGCGTCGTACCCTTCGGTAGCGAGAAATTTCACGACTTCATCGTCGTAGTTCAGGCGCATGCCGTGTTCAGCAAGACGCTTGGATACGTTCTCCAGCATCAGCGCGGCGATCTTTTGAATATCGTCCGGTTCGAGCGCGTGGAAAACGATCAGGTCGTCCACGCGGTTGATAAACTCGGGGCGGAACACGTCCTTGACTTCGGCCATCACGCGTTCTTTCATCTTTTCGTAGTCGCGTACGGTCTCGGTGCCGCCGCCGAAGCCCAGCGAGCGGGCGTTGGTGATGCTGTGCGCTCCGGCGTTGCTGGTCATCACGATAATGGTGTTTTTAAAGTTCACCACGCGGCCGTCGCTGTCGGTCAGCCGCCCATCTTCCAGAATCTGCAGCAGAATGTTGAACACATCGGGGTGGGCTTTCTCCACCTCATCAAACAACACGACGCTGTACGGTTTCTGGCGAACCTTATTGGTCAGCTGGCCGCCTTCTTCGTAGCCGACATACCCCGGAGGGGAGCCCACAAGGCGGGATACGCTGAACTTCTCCATGTATTCGCTCATATCGATGCGAATCACGGCGTTTTCATCGGCAAACATCGCTTCGCCCAGCGCGCGGCAAAGCTCGGTTTTACCAACGCCAGTAGGGCCAAGGAAAATAAACGAGCCGATGGGGCGCTTGGGGTCCTGCAAACCGGCGCGGGCGCGCCGAAGCGCGCGGCTGACGGCGCTGATGGCTTCATTTTGCCCAATGACGCGTTTATGGAGAATATCCTCCATGTGCAGCAGGCGTTCACTCTCGTCCTCGGTCATCTTTTTAACCGGGATTCCCGTCCAGCTGGAAACGATCTGCGCGATATCCTCTTCGGTTACCACGTCGTGGGTGGTGTTTTTGCTCTGCTCCCACGCGGCGCGTTTTTCGCCAATCAGGTCTTTCAGTTTATGCTCTTCGTCGCGAAGGGAAGCAGCCTTTTCAAAATCCTGATGGGCAACCGCTTCTTCTTTTTCCATCTTAAGGGCTTTCAAGCGTTCTTCCTGCTCTTTCACGTCCGGCGGCGTGGTAAAACTGCGCAGGCGCACGCGGGAGGCGGCCTCGTCCATCAGGTCGATGGCCTTATCCGGCAGGAAACGGTCGCTGATATAACGGTCGCCAAGGGAAACGGCAGCCTCCAGCGCCTCGTCGGTTATTTCTACCTTATGATGCGCCTCGTAACGGTCGCGCAGGCCTTTGAGGATCGCGAGAGCCTCCTTGGGGGAGGGTTCGCCAACTTTTACCGGCTGGAAACGGCGCTCGAGTGCCGCGTCTTTTTCGATATTCTTGCGGTATTCCTCAATGGTGGTCGCGCCGATACACTGGATTTCACCGCGCGCCAGCGCTGGTTTCAAAATGTTAGCCGCGTCCATGCTGCCTTCGGCTTTGCCCGCGCCCACCAGCGTATGGAATTCGTCGATAAAGAGGATTACGTTGCCCTGTTTGCGAACCTCGTTAATCGTATCCTTCAGGCGTTCCTCAAACTCGCCGCGGTATTTACTGCCGGCGATCATGCTGCCTAAATCGAGAGACAACAGACGTTTGCCGATCAGCATTTCCGGCACTTTGCCGGAGGCGATCAGCTGCGCCAGTCCCTCCGCCACAGCGCTTTTACCAACGCCTGGCTCGCCGATGAGTACCGGGTTGTTTTTGGTGCGGCGACTTAAAATCTGGATAATGCGCTCAATCTCCGCGCTGCGGCCGATCACAGGGTCCAGTTCGCCATCCTGAGCGGCTTTGGTAAGGTCGCGGCTGTACTTATCCAGCACGGTTTCGGTGCTGCCGCCGTTGCGTTTCACTTCCTGTACGCCGGTTTCCTCCGCGCCGTCGGGCTGGATGTTTTGCAGCGCCTCCGTGAGGCGGCGGGCAATATCCTCGGTATCCACATCCATTTCACGTAGGAGGCTTACCGCGACGCCCTCGCCCTCGTGCAGCAACGCAAGCCAGAAATGCTCGGTGCCCACAAAAGCGTGCTTAAATTTTTTGCTCTCAGCAATGCTGCCTTCGAGTATCTTTTTACTGCGAGGCGTCAACTCCAGCATACCGCTGACGGGTGCATCACCCTCGCCAACCAGATCGCGCACTTTTTCAAGCACCGTATCGTAGTTGATATTTTCGGGAAGAAGCGCCTTCATCACCGGGCCGGGTTCTTTCAGGAGCCCCAGCAGAATATGCTCGGTGCCCACATAATGTTGTTTCAACGCCACGGCGGACTGCTGCGCAAATGCGACAGCCTGCTGCGCCCGCTGGGTAAAACGTCCAAAAATCGCCATATTAAACCTCCTTGGCGGTCAGTTTTGACTGGATAATCACGCAACGCGCCTGATCGGTGGATAGCAGGTCGGCATGCGCGTGCTTGAATTTCTTTGCGTGTGCGTCCTGCGCCGAAGCCAGCAGTTCATCCACCGTAGAAAGGGGAACGGACAGCAGCCCCATTGCGACGCCAAGCCGCAGGTTGCTCCAATGACGCATAAACTCGTCCGCGTCCATTTGCCGGGCGTAAGTCAGCGCGCCGTAGCTGCGCCAAACGCCGTCTTGCAGGGACAGGGTTTCCTGCTCGCCGCGATGGCGAAGCGAGTTCTCCATATCAATCAACTGTTTCCCTACGGCCGTCACGGCTTCAATGATCTCTTTTTCCGTTCGGCCAAGGGTTACCTGATTGCTGACCTGATACAGATCGCCCAGCGCTTCGCTGCCTTCCCCGTAGATGCCGCGTATGGTAAGCCCCAGCTTTGCAACTGATTGGGATACGTTGCCCATCTGTTTATAGCGGGTTAACAGCGGCAGGTGCAGCATCAGGGACGCGCGCATACCGGTGCCGGTGTTAGTGGGGCAGGCGGTGAGGTAGCCCAGTTGATTATCGAAAGAAAAATCGCAAACCGTCGCCAACTTCTCCTCGGCGTCAAACGCCATCTCCGCGGCACCGGCCAGCGCCAAACCATCCAGCATCGCCTGGATGCGCAGGTGGTCCTCTTCGTTGACCATTACGCTCACATGACGGTCGCCGCGAATCAACGCTGCGCCGACATCGCTATGGGTAAGCAGATCACGGCTGATCAAATGCTGTTCCATCAGGGACAGTTGATCTATCTTATTCATGTCCTTTAGTCTGTAAAGTGAAAACGGATTTTCGCCTTCATCGCTCTGCAAAGCTTTCAGGGCGCGATCAACACAAAGGTTCGCATTCTCCGGACGTTCGACGTTGGAGAACGGAAGATCGTAATAGTTACGCGCCAGCCTTACCCGGCACGATACGGCAACGCCGTTTTGCGAATCCATCATTATTTATCACGCACCTTCTGCTGTTGGGTAAGCACCCTGATCTCATCCCGCAGGGAGGCCGCCTCCTCAAACTTCTC
>JAQUXV010000374.1 GCA_028692205.1 Eubacteriales bacterium | reverse complement strand
TGATCAACAGTACCAAAGACGGCGTGCCCTACCTGCTGTTCGAAACCGTCGCCATTGCCGTGCTGGGCACGCTGATTGGCGGGCTGCTTGCGGTGCCGGTGAGTTTTCTGGCCAGTGAAAACGTGGTACCCAAGTGGCTGGCGTTCATCGTGCGCGCATTTATATTGTTGATTCGCACCATTCCCAGCCTTGTGTGGGCATTGGTGTGGATTCGCGTTACCGGCCCGGGCGCGTTTTGCGGCGTTATTACGCAGAGCATTTGCTCCATCGGCATGGTCAGCAAAATGTATATCAACGCCATTGAAGACTTGGATACAAGAATATTGGAGAGCCTGGATGCGGCGGGCTGCACCACCTTCCAGAAAATTCGCTACGGTATTCTGCCGCAGCTGTATGCCAACTTTGTATCCACCATCATCTACCGCTTTGACATCAACATCAAAGACGCTACCACGTTGGGCATTGTGGGCGCGGGCGGCGTCGGCGCTGCGCTGATCCAGTGCATCAACAGCCGCCGCTGGAGCATGGTGGGCGCGTTCCTGTTTGGGATGATTATCCTGATGCTGCTGATTGAGCTGCTTTCCACCAAAATTCGTAAAAAGCTGGCGAGAGGCTGATATGGGCGTAAAGCTAACTATCTACTATACGTCGGATACGCACGGATACTTGTATCCCACGAATTTTGCGGATACGAAGCCCCGTGCGATGGGGCTGTTGGGCATGAATTTCCCCAAAGACGGCAATACGTTGGTCATCGACGGCGGCGATACCCTGCAAGGGTCGCCGCTTGCCTATTACTGCCACCGGAAGGGCCTGCCCATGCCCATGGCCGCCGTGATGAACGACCTTGGCTACGATTATATTACACTGGGCAACCATGACTTCAATTATGGGTACGACACGATTCGGGAAAGCCTTGCGGAGCTGAATGCACGCTGTCTTTGTGCCAACGTGCGGGATCGGCGCGGCAAGCTGCCCATTTGCGACTATACCGTGCACACACTGGAAAACGGTCTGCGAGTGGGCCTTGTGGGCATCGTGACGGATTGGGTAAACCTGTGGGAGAAGCCGGAAAACCTGACCGACCTCGTGATCGGCGATCCTTTTACCGCCGCGAAAGAGGCGGCGAGCGCCCTGCGGGGCCAGTGCGACGTGCTGGTGGGCATCTACCATGGCGGGCTTGAGAAGGATACCGAAACCGGCGAAACGCTGAGCACGACGACTGAAAACATCGCCTGCCGCCTGTGCGAGGCGATACCGTTTGATCTGCTGCTAACCGGTCATCAGCATATCGCGATGGTGAACCGTGTCTGGCATGGCACGCATGTGGTGCAAACGCCCTGCAACGCGACGAAGTACGTGCGCGTGACGATGGATCAAAACGGTGTTTTTGCCTCAACACTGCTCACCCCTCATAAGGAGGTGAGCCTGAAACCGTGGGAAACGAAGTTGTTTGCCGATTTGACCGCATGGTTGGATAAACCTATCGGGAGGCTGTCCCGCGCCGTATGGCCGGAAAATAAGCTTTCGATGGCGCTTCACGGTACGGCGATTGCGGATTTTATCAACCAGGTACAGCTGGACGCGAGCGGCGCACAGCTTTCCTGCACGGCGCTGGGCAACGAACTGCGCGGGTTCGACAGCAGCGTAACCGTGCGGGACGTGGTGGCAAGCTACGTTTATTCCAATACGTTGGTCGTGCTGGAAGTAACAGGCGCGCAGTTGAGAGCGGCGCTGGAACAGTGTGCGACTTATTTTTCGGTGGATGAAAACGGGGCGGTGTCGATTGGCGAAAAGTTTGTGCGCCCCAAACAGGCTCATTATAACTACGATTATTACGCCGGAATCGAATACCGCTTCGACTTACGCGAGCCCATTGGGCGGCGTGTGACGGCGCTTGCGGTGCAAGGCCGCCCTGTGGCGGACGACGAGCGCTTTTCGCTGGTGATGAACAATTACCGTGCGACCGGCGCAGGGGATTTCGATTATTTTGCGAAGTGCAAACGCCTTCGGGAAATGCAGACCGAAGTCAGCGAACTGATCCTGAATTATTTGAGCGAGAGAAGCATGGTGATGATCCCCGACGAGCGCCCCTATACGGTGATCCTGCCGGATGGATGCCCGGCCTAGCGGAAACGGCGGGAACATCCGGATATGCGCAGATGAAAATGGGATGCTCCGGTAATGCATGGACGGCTGGGTGAGGGATAGTAGCGCTGCTGCAAAGGTTATCGAACTTGAACCGGTAATACGCGGTTATGCAGGGGTGCGTGGCTTTTTGGCGATTACCGATATTATGGCAAACGCTGATTCGGCCGACCGTACTGGATGAACCAAGGGCTGATCGGCTGATCGCTGAAGGCAAGTTCAATATTCTCGCGCTTTTGTATGATTGCGCCCGAGACGCAAACAGCGGAAGCGATAATGCGATAGAAAAAGAATTTGTAGCTGAATAATACAGAACGACCGTGGCATACGGTCGTTCAGCTTTTGGGCAAGGGTATATCTGCTTTGCCGCCAGCGCCGCAACGGGCGGTCGTGTACATCCGTGTGTACTCCCGCCCGTATACGGTTTGGCTTCGCACATCCGAACCATATAGGTATGTGAACTTTGATAAGCGAGAGGGGTTTGCCGGAGGCCGGAGCGACCCTAACATACGATCGTTCCAGCCTCCGGCAAATCCCTCTCAGGCGACCATGAACAGCCTGTATAAAAGCTTTACCTTTGTCCGCGCTTCACGATAACGTCGACTGCGTGTGCCGGGCACATCTCCTGACAGCAGAAGCAGGATATGCATCCCTTACGGTCGATGACAGCCTTGTGCTCCACAATGTCGATAATATGCCTCGGGCAGGATTCGGCGCAGCGCCCGCAGCCTGTACACGCTTCTGTACGAATGTGAGGGTAGGTACGTTTGCGGCCGAAAAAGTGATGGAAGAGTCCGTTGACGGTAAAAAACCGTTCGCTTGTCGCAATGGCGTCCGGCAGCTGGAAAGGCGGATTGGCGGGCAGAACGGGATCGCCGACCAATTCGATGGCAGCGGGATCGGAAAGGCCGCGCTTGCGGGCGTAGCGGATGGTTGGGGCCATTACGGGGCGCAGCGACATCAGCGCGGCGGCCTGCTCGTCCAGCGCGTATACGGAGCGCGAGGCAAGCGTATAGCCCATGAACCGGAGCTTTCCGCCGCCCGGGCCGTTGCCTTCCATGCAGTCCACGGCGTCCAGAAGGGTTAGCGACGGCTTCACGGTTTCGGCCAGATCGATCAGCATTTCCGAAAAGGTTTCCACACTGGGGCGCAGATAATGCCACTCCGGCTTCTGCAGGCCGGGGATGCAGCCGAACAGGTTTTTAACGCCTG
>JAQUXV010000373.1 GCA_028692205.1 Eubacteriales bacterium | reverse complement strand
TTACGATCGTTTGCGCCGAAGAGCGAAAGATAATTATCAAGACTATCCAGCGACAAAACAGCCGTCGTTGATTGCGCCAAAGAAGTTGCCTCCGTTCAAGGGGCGTTTCCAGCGGCGTAAACACGCTACGCCGGACGCCGTTGCGTTTCAGGTATCAACCTCTATGATACAATAATCTGTCGGTTTGTCAATCGTTTCCCTTCGTTCGTCGGGGTATGGGCGGCCTGAACAAACGGCTTTGGCGACTGCCTGCCGGGAAAACGGACGTGTATGAAACTTGTATTTTTTGTTGCATTTTTGACCGAATCAGGTATAATGCTTCCGTAGGGTCGCAAGACAATGTAGTATGGAAGGCGGGAATTCTATGAAATTCTTTGTGTTGGTAGCGTATGCAGTTATGATCATCACGGTGATCTTTTTCACCGCGAAAAAAAACCTTACCTTAAACGGCTTCCTTCTGGGAGGCCGCAGCGTTGGCCCGTGGATGAGCGCGTTCAGCTACGGGGCCAGTTATTTTTCTGCCGTAATCATCATAGGGTATGCGGGCTCCATGGGGTGGACAGCCGGTTTTTCCGCGATCTGGCTGGGTATCGGCAACGCGCTGATCGGCAGCCTGCTGGCCTGGGCGCTATTGGCTAAACCAACACGCCGCATGGGTGAGAAGCTACAGGTGGCAACACTGCCAAGCTTCTTTGAAAAGCGGTACCAGAGTAAGACGCTCAAAATTCTTGCCAGTCTGATGATTTTCGTGTTTCTGCTTCCCTACAGCGCAAGCGTATATAAGGGACTTGGCAATATGTTCAACAAAGCGTTCGGCTTTGACTATACATGGTGTGTAATCGGCATCGCGTTGCTGGCATCAATATACCTGTTTGCCGGCGGCTATAAGGCGACCGCCATTACCGACTTTATTCAGGGCCTTATCATGCTGGTTGGTATCGCCGCCATCGTCGTGTATATTGTTAAGGCTGCGGGTGGCGTAACTACCGGGCTGGACCTTCTGGGCACCGCTGAAGTAGGCGGGGAGGGCATGAACACGCTCCTGCCGCCAAAAGGGAAGGAAGTCTGGCTGATCAGCAATGTGTTGCTGACCTCGCTTGGCGTGCTGGGAATGCCGCAGATGATCCATAAATTCTTCGCGATCCGGGATGAAAAGAGCGTTAAGCGCGCAACGGTAATCTCCACGGTCTTTGCATTGATTGTTGCGGGCGGCGCGTACTTTGCGGGCAGCTTTGGCCGTGTGGTGCTCAGCAAAATCGCTTCGCCGGATGGAACGACCACGATGGCCGCGCTGGTTGGCAGCGGCAAGATGGCGATGGACCAGATTATGCCGACCATGCTCACCGATACGACCGTTGTCGGGATTCCGGACGCGATGCTCGGCCTGTTCGTGGTGCTGCTGCTCTCAGCCAGTATTTCCACGCTGACGGCGCTTGTTCTATCCTCCTCATCGGTTATTGCAGTCGACCTGTTGGGCGTGATTGCGCCGAAAATGAAAGCAAAAACCACACTGTGGACCATGCGCAGCCTGTGCATCGCGTTTGTCGTGTTCTCGCTGGTCGTAAACTTCCTGATGCAGAACACGCCGATTGTTTCGCTGATGTCCCTTTCGTGGGGCACCATTGCGGGCGCGTTTCTGGCACCGTTCCTCTACGGTCTGCTCTGGCGCGGCGTAACAAAAGCGGGCGCTTTCGCAGGCGTAATCTGCGGCGCGCTGATTTCGCTGCTGCCGCCGCTGGTTAGCGGGAACATGTCCCTCGCGCCCATCAGCGGAGCGGCCGCGATGCTCTGCGGGCTGGTGATCGTTCCCGTTGTGAGCGTGCTGACGCGACAGACCGCCTTCTCCCAAAAGCATATTGAAAGCATTTTTGGAGAAGCCTCCGCTGAAGCCTGATCGATTGAAATTGTAATAACGCACGCCGGACGCTGAAAGCGTCCGGCGCATTTTCTTGCCGATAAAGGCTATACCGTATTATTGGGTTGCGGTTAGTGGATATAATACGGCTTTTAGGTAATCGCTTCGCTGGAGATCACAGTTCTCAGCAAAGGAGAAGTGCCAAAAGAGAAGAAAGCAGTCGGTAAACTGCGATCATAATCAATAAAAAACCGGAGTTGCTTCCAAAGCATCTGCCTTAATTGGCTTGATTGATTACTAATAACCGTTTCTTTTTACCACTTAAAGTGAAAAGAGCTTTAATAATGATAGAATTGCTCTCTAAGCAAGTATTATTCGGGCTTCTTGAGCGTCTCGATTAATTTGGGAAGCACTTTTTCAAACTGTACGCCATAGCGGAGCGGTTCGCCGCCGGCTAACGTAAAACGAATGCTGTCGTGCGTGCATTCCAGCGCCAGCTGAGCCGCCTGCTGAAGGGGCAAACCGTTTAACAATCCGGAGAGCAGGAAACTGGCGAAAACATCGCCCGTGCCATGGAAAACGCCTTCGCAGCGAGGCTTGAACAGCAATTGGAAGGACTCTTCTTTTTTGGAATACACAGCGACACCAATTTGAGATTCGTTTAAGGATACATCCTTAATAACGACACATTCCGGCCCAAGCTTGGTCAGCCCCTCCGCAAGAGAACGGATATATCGCTCATCGTAGCCGCTTTCGCGATACGGCACATTCAGCAGCAGGGAGGCTTCGGTCAGGTTGGGCACGATGGTGTGCGCTTTTGCGCAGAGCCTCCGCATATGGAAAGGCATATCCGAAGGCATTAGCGAATAAAGCTTTCCGTGATCGGCGAATGCGGGGTCCACAAAAATGTGCGTCTGCGCGTCGCAGAGCTTTCGAATTGCCGTCAGCAGCAGATCCACCTGCTCGACAGAGGCAAGATAACCGCTATAAAATGCGTCGAAATGCAGCCCCAGCGTGGACAGATGTTCTGTGATCGGCAGCAGCTGATCGGTCAGATCCAGGTGCGTATAACCCGTAAACTCGCCCGTATGGGTGCTAAGAAGCGCCGTAGGGATTACGGACGTATCCACTCCCGCGGCGGACAGAATCGGCAGGGCGACGGTTAACGAGCAGCGCCCGACGCAGGAAATATCGTGAATGGCAAGCGCGCGTTTCTGCATACATAATGCCTCCAAACTCAATCTACCCAAGCATACACGAAAACGGAAAAAAATCAAGCGGACAATTGACAGTTGCGCGTGAGTACGGTATCGTATGCTGTAGTTGCAAAGGGGAGGAATCCGGATATGCAAAAAGCGCTGGTATCCGTTGCCGGGCAGGACCGTGTGGGGATTATCGCAAAGGTGAGCACGACGCTGTTCGAGCAGAACATCAACATATTGGAGATATCGCAAACCATTTTGGACGGCTGCTTCACGATGCTTATGGTCGTGGACATCGCGGACGCCA
>JAQUXV010000372.1 GCA_028692205.1 Eubacteriales bacterium | reverse complement strand
AAAACGCGGATTGTGACGACCATTCCGAATTTGCGTTTCGCCGGCGAGATCACACCGCCCACAATGCTGAAAGGCGGGCTTTCGGCGCCGAAAGCATTATCATCCTTCCAGAATGCGGATCATCCGCGCATTGTAAACACGATGAAGAGCCAGAGTGATACTTAAAAATAAATTGGCTCAGCAAGCAGAAGCCGCGCATTCGCGCGGCTTCTGTTTGCTGAAAAAGCTCATCTGCTTTTTTACCTTCGCAGCATCGGACGGGAACGTACATCCGCGTACGTTCCCGTCTGTGTGCGGCTCGGCTTCGTATGCCTGAACTCTAAGAACGCTGAACCTTCGTGTTCGTAGGAGGTTTGCAAACGGCTTGAAGCCGCTCGTTCCCTCGGCACTTTGGCGGCGGACGGAGCGGCCTTTGCCGGTACGCGCCATAAAAACCGAAAATATTGGTTATAATTTTCGCTTATGACACCGGAATAATTACATGGATATAACGTGGCATGAAAATGTAACCGCCTGCTTCACGGTATTTTTTTTGTTCCTCACAAGAGCCGAATGCGTGTAAATGCCTCAATGTAAACGATACCAGAGTTTTTCCCGCGGAATTTTACAGCCGCAATTTGCAAGATATGGCAGAAATGGAGTTGCCCGGAAGAGATTCTCGTTATATAATTACTGTATATTTTCGTGTAACCCTGCCACCGGCGCAGGAGGAATGATCGTTTCTGGAGGCTTGCGAATGCTACATCGTTTGATAGAGTATACTACCGGACGGGTTGCTGCCGGTAGGGACTACTACCGAGACGGATCGGACTTTATTGCCGAGCGGAATCTGCACGCATTACAGGGGTATTCCATTATTACGGTTCTGCTATTGACTGTCTGCCTGATTTTTATTCACCTGAAAGGCGCTTCCCATGTGGCCACAGTCGCTTTGGAGATTGCGTTCGGCCTGCACGCGGGCCTATGGATCACCGTTTATGCGTTCAGGAAAAACCTGGCGAAGCATGCCGGGATCATTCAGGTATTGTGCCTGGCGTTTCTGATCTGCATTCTGACGCTGCTGGTGTATTTGTCCACCTTTGGGATGCCCGAAACACCGGCGATTTTCTATTCCCCGTTTGTGCTTGTCATGCTGATGGTTTTTATTCTGCCGATGTGGCAGGTTGCCCTCTGTGTCGTAGCATCCGACGTGGCTTTCATATGGCTGAGCAGTATCCTGAAAAATACCGATGCCTTTCTGCTGGACATGCATACGGCGATTTTAACGTTTGTGCTGAGTACGATCATCATGGCCGGTTTTTTCTCATCACGGATCAACAACTTCCAGCTGCGCCGTGAGTTGACGCGCCGCTCCAGCACCGACAGCCTGACGGGGCTGATGAATAAATCAACCGTTGAGACGGCCGCGCGGAACTACCTGATGCAATTTGGGAACCAACAGCAGGCGGCGCTGATGGTAATCGATATTGACCAGTTCAAACTGATTAACGATCTGATGGGCCATCAGGCCGGAGACGAAGCACTGGAAGTTTTCGGCGAGACATTGCTTAGGCTTTTCCGTACACAGGACATTGTAGGGCGGATTGGCGGCGATGAATTCCTGATCGTAATGAAAAATGTGGAGGACATGGAGATGATCGTGCGTCGCGCCGACGCAGTCTGCGCAGCCGTGAGGGATACCCGGCTGAAACATTTTGACCACGCCCTCACCTGTAGCATCGGCATCGCGCTGTGCCCAAAGCACGGCGTTACGTACCATGCGCTTTTCAGCCAGGCGGATAAGCAGCTGTATCAATTAAAGAGGGATGGGAAAAACGGATTCAGCATCGCGTCGTAAACGCCGGAGGCGTGCCCCAACCCGGCTCAGGGCAAAGGAAAAGCCGCCCGCTTTCCGGGAGCGGATGGAGCAAATTCCCAAAAGCGTTGATATTTAGAGCGAGATTGGGTATAATAGTAGCGACTCTGAAATAAGCTGGAGGGTTGCGCGTGTATAGGCTTCTCATCGTTACACGGGATCAGCGTGTGGAAGATATGTTCGGCTCCATGCAGGGGTGGGAAGCAATGGGCTTCAAGCAGCCACGCCTGCGCAAGACCGTCGAGGAAGCCATCGAGTGTATGCATAAGCACCATATCGACGCGATTGCTATCGACAGCGACGCTGATTATACGGAACTGGAACGTTGGCTGGACGAGAACGCGCCCGATATGCCGATCTTCGAGATTGCTTCCAATGAAGACGAGCAATTGGTTGTGATTCGCGAAGTGGAATTGCTGCTGAACCAGCTGCATACCGACGACTCAAACGACGATTATGACGAGCGTTACTATTTCAAAATGGCGCGGGAAGGGTGGCACAAACGGCTCATTTCCGGGTTTGCGCCGTCTGTGGCTTACATACTTAACCACGAGCGGATGTACCGCTGCAAGGACGACCCGCAAAGGCCCTGCCTTTACGCCCGCATGAGCGTGCCGGAGGGGGACCCCTTCATCACAAGCCGCTGGCATTACGGCAGCGAGCGGTTGGGCACGGCGCTGCAGAATTTCTTCGGCGAGGAATTCGATCATCATTCCATCCATCTGGCAGTCGTATCGCCGGAGGAGATTCGTCTGGTGGTATGCCCGAAACGGGGCGAGGATGCAAACGGGGTATCGCTGCCGAAAACAAAGAAGTATATCGAAGAAACCATCGAACAAATAGATCATTATCTGGGCCTGTCCATGACGATTGCGGAGCTTGGAATGCGGGATGGGTTAATTGACTTTGCCGCCGAATGCGACCACCGCTGACGCGCCGCTTCATTGCAATAAGAGGGGGTATTTCAGATGGGTTTTATCCGTAATATCGTTTCCAGCCAGTTCATCGACGTGATCGAGTGGAAAGACGATACGCAAAACACGATGGTACACCGTTATGATATGAATGGCAAGGAAATCATGATGGGCGCGCAGCTCACGGTGCGTGAAAGCCAGGTTGCCGTGTTCGTGAACGAAGGCCAGCTTGCCGATATCTATCAACCCGGCCGTTACGAGCTGAGCACTCAGAATATGCCGATCCTGACGGCGCTGAAATCCTGGAAATTCGGGTTTAACTCGCCGTTCAAGGCGGATGTGTATTTTGTGAACACCAAGCAGTTTCTGGACCGCAAATGGGGCACCAGCAACCCTGTGATGATGCGTGACGCCGATTTCGGCATGATCCGCATTCGCGCCTTCGGTATCTACGCGTTCCGCGTGGGCGATCCCGAAACCTTCCTGAAAGAAGTCTTCGGCACCAACGGGATGTTTACCGTGGAAGATGTGGAAGGGCAAATCAAACGTACGCTGATTTCCGGCCTGAGCGATGCGATTGCGGAGAGCAAAATCCCCGCGCTGGA
>JAQUXV010000371.1 GCA_028692205.1 Eubacteriales bacterium | reverse complement strand
AATCGCTCTGCGCGATGCCGAACGAGGGGTCCTTCACGGCGTTATAAACATGCGAGGGGCCGGAATTGCTGAGATCGGCCCACGGCGACATGCACACGAACCCGGCCGGCATCGCTTCGCCTGCGTCCCGCAGCCGAAGCCCGAGGGATAATGCAAGATTTCCGCCCGCGCTGTCTCCGGCGACAAGGATATTTTCCGGCGCGTAACCAAGCGCATCGGTCAGATAGCGCCAGGCGTTCATCGTATCTTCCTGCTGGCAGGGGTAAGGATAATCGGGAGCAAGCCGATAATCGGGGGTTGCGACCGCACAGTTGCCAAAAAGCTTGCTGTATCGAACGGCAAACTCGCGATACATGTTGTGCATGCCGACGGCAAACGCGCCGCCGTGAAGCTGCAATACCACACGACTGCTGTTTCCGCTGGCTTTTGCAAGCCATTCCAGCCGATAATCAGGCAGTTGGATGATTTGCAGCGTATAGCCGTCCGGCGGCGTCCAACCTGTATCATTAGTCGTTGTCTGCACGATCGGGGGGCCGGGGAAAGCCCGTGCAAGACCGTTTTCCAGCTGTGATAGCAAAGGGGTTCCGGGTTGCGGAGCCGCAAAGAAAAGCCCCAGAAAGGTAAACAGCATCGCGCCGGAAACAGACAGGGACAGGCGTATGCCGCGCCGCAGAGGCCGCCCACCCAACCAAAATAAAAACACAAGCGCAAGCCCTGCCGCGACCCAGCCGAACCAATGGGCCCGTAAAACAGAAAGGCCCAAAAAAAACGGCAGATAAAGCGGCAGCAGAATTGCCAGCGTTAAAATCCGCTCGCGCGGAGAGGGCTTTTGCATGTTGCACCCTCCCTTGTCAGGTTCGGTCGGGCAGGTAATTGATCAATTCGCTATGGGCTTTCAGCCAATCCCGTCTGATACGGTAATCAGGCATGCAACGTTCCACATGCGCCCAGAAGGCTTTGGAATGATCCGGGTGGGGAATATGGCACAATTCGTGAACGACCACATAGTCGATGATGTCCGGCGGGCAGAGAATCAGCGCTCGATTAAGGCTCAGGGTGCGGCGGGAGCTCATGCTTCCCCAGCGCCCTTTAGCGCGCGTGAGGCGGAAGGATGTGTACCCGATCCCAAGGTTCCGGGAAAGGCAGGCGCTGTGTTCCTGCAGCTCTCTTCGTGCCTGTGCTTCCAGCCAGGTTACCGCGGCCTCAGGGGCTGCCGAAGGCACCAGCAGAATATCGCTGTCCTGCTTCACCTGGCGAATATCCGCCAAGCGAATCGCAAGCTTTTGCCCCAGATAGGGCAAACCCGCACCGTCGGCAAGCGACAGCTTTTCCCGCGGGGGAAGGCTTGCCATATGGGCGCGGGTTTTATGGACCCAGCTTTGCTTTTCCTGCACAAATGCGTCGATCTGGGCCTGGGCCGCGTAATATGGCGCGCGAACGGTCAGGGCTCCCGCGCGATCCATGCTCAGGGCAAGGGTCTTGCGGGAGGAACGCACAAGCTTGTAATCGTTCATGGCTAATCGAAGTTGATGCCCGGATACAGGCAAGCCGTACGGATGAAAGTCGCCTTACAGCTTTGCGCCAGCCGACACTGCGGCACGTTACGGCGGATGACATCCGCCTCGAAATTGGTAACGCCCTGCTCCGACAGCCTGTTCATGCCTGCGGAGATCAGCGTTTTTGCGATGCCCAGACGGCGATAATTGGGCATAACGTACAAGCCGAGAAGCTGGGCCGTATCATTCGCGCCGGTAAAGGCGGCTTCACCGACAATTTCGGAACCGCGGGAAATATACATAGCGGTAAAGTGCGGCATGCTCATATACCGCTGCAGCATTGGAAGCTGGAGGGCGTTGAGGCGATAGGTGTTCATGCGCATCAAGAAAGCAGTCTGCTCCAACTGTTTTTGCAGCGGCACCAGCCCCATCTCGTAACCCATGGGGGCGTTGGGCTTTGCGTTCGGCGGGTAAATGCGCACCACATCCAGCGCGTCGTCCGCCACAAAGCCGCTTTCACGGTAAAAGGAAAGCATAGCCGCGTCCTGCATGCCGACCTGCGCAAAAACACGCGCTTTCAGGTTCGGCGTCTGCTGGCGAAGCTGTACTGCGCGCGCAAGCAGCGCCCCCAGCAGCATATCCAGCCCGGGGCCTTTTGAATATAAACTTAAAAAGATGTTCACTGGTCGATCCGGGAACAGATAAGGGTGATAGGATTGTACCAGATAGCCTTCGGCAACGGTCATGTTGGCGCTGTCTGCGACCAAAAACACGTTTTCGGGAGGCAAGCCGTTATTGGTTTGCGCGGGATGGAAAACTTGCATTAAAGCGCTCGTCCTTTCCGGGGGCAGCGCGACTGCTCCTCCTAAAGCTCGGCGTCAGAGCGACAGCACTATTTTACGACGTTTTGCGTCTGGATGCAACCTCGGTTTTTGCCGGGCCGCGCGGCGCGCATCAGCGGCAGAATTTATCCACGTAGGTATCCAGACATTTCCGGATGACCTTGCACGCTTCCTCGGCGCCGCGAACTTCGTCCACAACCGTCTCTTTGCCTTCCAGACTCTTGTACACCGAAAAGAAATGCGACATCTCCGAGAAAATATGGGCCGGGAGCTCGCTTACATCGTGATAACCGTTGTAGGTGGGATCCTGAAAGGGAATCGCGATGATTTTCTCGTCCAGCCGCCCCTGATCCATCATCGTCAGCACGCCGATGGGGTAACAGCGCACCAGGCTCATCGGCTGAATAACCTCGCTGCAAAGAATCAGCACATCCAAGGGGTCCAGGTCGTCGGCGTAGGTGCGGGGAATGAGGCCGTAATTACTGGGGTAGTGCGTGGACGTGTAAAGAATGCGGTCGAGTATAAGGTGACCGGTTTCCTTGTCCAACTCGTATTTTTTCTTGCTGCCTTTTTCAATCTCCACAACGGCGATAAAGTCCGTGGGGGTGATCCGCGCGGGCGAAATATCATGCCAGATATTGCTCATGGTTATCCTCCTGCCTTGCCGTACATGCGGCGGCTATGCGTTTTGTGCAGCGCATCAACGACATTGTAACAAGCAACGGGGGGATTGTAAAGCAAGGGGCAAAAATTGTGGCATATGTGTTATAATGAAAACGAAAATACGCGACCATACGCAGGAAAGGCGGTATAAATGATATGAAAAAACTTGCTCTGGCATTCCTTTGCGCTCTAATGATCTTTGCGCTCGCGAGCTGCGCGACGGTAAACAGCGATAACAGCTTTCAAGGCTCTACGGCTGTTGTGACGGCCCAACCCACCACGGCGGAGCAAACGGATGCCCAGCCGCAGGCCACGGATGCGCCTGTGCCGACGGACGCGCCCACGGCAGCGCCGGGCTATAACGGCTGATCAACCGGGAC
>JAQUXV010000370.1 GCA_028692205.1 Eubacteriales bacterium | reverse complement strand
CAACGCTGGTCGTTTTGTTCCTGCCGCGGTTTGTGCAGTTCATCATCGCGCGCGGTATCGTCTCCTCCGTGCAGATTATCGGCTGGCTTGATTTCAGCGCGTGGCTAAACCCCGCCACCAATATTGCTACCGGGTTGGTGGTCATGCAATCGCGTAACATGTTTATCCCTCAAATCGTATCGCTGCCCCACATTCTGTATTCGCTGCTGCCAATGGCGCTTGAACTGGCGCTTGGCGCCTGGCTGTTCATCCGCCGTCCCAGCGAAACTGCGGACCGGGGCGCCAGCAGCAAAGTCTGGTCCGGCATTACCGCGTGCCTGCTTGCGTTTTCAATCCTTCTGCTGATTACGGTGGACGACAGCCATACCCGGAAGCTGCTTTCCGTGTACAGCCTTGCCCTCTGCGCAATCGCTCTGCTGGGTTTCTTGCTTTATCAGTTCGTTTCGCTCCGCAACGTGAAGCGGGTATTTAAATCCCTGCCGCTGATTGCGGTTTCGGCTGTACTGGCGTTCGGCGTTTCGTACAGCATCAACACGGCGGTCGAAAATGCGCTTAATACCACGCCGACCGCCGACGCCATCGCTTCGGTTACTTTCCGCGGGCACGACACCACGCTTGGCGACTCCGAATTCACCTCCATTCTGCTTTCCAAAATCCAGTTCACGAATAAGGATTTGAAGCAGTACGTGGCCGATACGCTTTCCGCCGCTGTCGAAAGTATCCGTGATCCCGATAACTACTATTACAACTACGACGCCCAGTACCAATATCAGGCTATCGAGCCAGTTATCCTTCACCTGACGGACGGCCGAACCATCCGCCGAACGATCGAGTTTGCCAATATCGATAAACTGAACGATCTGCGCTCGGAGAATGCCGACTTCCAGGCTGCTGTGCTTGCCCTTCCTCCCGATAGTAGCGTACAATCCCTGTACCTTGGCAATATTTTTACCGATGAGGAAGAACAGGCCATTTGGGACAGTTATCACAGCGAAACGCTGAATAAGCAATTGGTACAGAACGAGTATTACCGCAGCCACCTGTATACGACCGACGAAGACGGCTATTCCTATATCCGCGGCGGAGACCAGCAGTTGGATAATCTGTACCTGACCGGGTATATCGGCGCGCAGAGGTACAGTGATTATTTCAGCCTTCGGCTGGACACGCCCGATACGGTCAGCCTGTACATGCGTACGCAGAACAGTTACGCCGCCAAGGATACCGCGGTGCGTTTGCAGCAGGCGATCAAGCACATGCTTTCTCCTCTCGCGCTGGAAAACGACGGCGTATCCCTTTCGCTGAGTTTTTACAACGTACCCATGAACACCGGCGAACCCAAACAGGACGGGGTGAGCATGTACCTGAGCGGCTACAAGCAGGATAATGATTCCTATGCGGCCATGTACACCGATTTCTCCCAGAGATTTGCCGCTATCCTCCAGCGCGGCGAGTTCACGGACAACTGCACCGGCATGTTTATCCGCCTAAATTGGAGTGAATACGACAGCAGCAACCGCAAATCCAACAGCGAGGCGGATTCTTTCCTAAGCTTCAGCCAGGAAGATCAGGCGGCGCTGCTCTCACTGCTGCAGGAGTGGACCGACGCCAAAGCAATGGGATATATGTATTAACTTCATTCGTGACTAAAAAACGCCTCCGAACTGCCCGCATTAGGCTGTTCGGAGGCGTTTTCCGTTTGTGTTCGCCATCATAAGCGCCTAGGATCGTTCCCCGGTTCCGTGAGATTGGAAAGCAGAATCATGGTATTCGTCTGATGAATACAAATTGAGAATCGCTCAGGCAATGCATATGCTTCGGTTTCCCGTATTAGCATGGAGCAACGGAAACGGCGTCAGGTCAGCGCGGCCTGGTTTCTGCTTCGTAATCGTTGGCGAAAAGCCGGACTGCGCAGTTTGCCGGGTAAATTCGGTCAATCGGGAACCGTGCAGGACGCCGCCCTGCGCATATGGATGGCGGTGATCACCAACAGCACGATCAGCGCTACAACCGAAGCCCCGGCAACCCAGATGATCAACGGATACTTCCCGGCATAGCCGGAAGCGGACAGTTGCCGGTACAGAATCGCCGCATAGGCCCAGGTTACTGCCAGGCCGTAAGCAACGCTGCGAATCCGGTACATGGTAATACCGGCAATCAGCAGGCCGACCAGCAGAATAACAGCCGTCCAAATCTCGGGCGCAATGCCGAAACCATCCCAGTGGCGGCTGACCAGCCATACGGAGATATTGGCGATGGTCGCCACTGTGATCCAACCGAAATAGAGTCCGAACGGAATGCGCAGCGCCAGCTCTTCTTTGGGGTTACAATGCGGGTTGCGCAGCAGCCAACCGATACGCATCAGGCTGACCAGCAGCAGCGCCATCACCCCGACCGAGATCGTCAAATGGCCGTAATGCCACATAAAAATCCAGCCGATGTTGAACAGCGAAGAGATTACAAACCATGCTCCGACTTTTTCAAGTACTTCCTGCTGTTCGGGCGTGGTTTCGCCCCTCCGGGGAAGAAACTGGAACAGTACGTACACAAGCAGCAGCAGGTAGATGGCGCCCCAGATGGAGAATGCATACGCCGCGGGGGTAAACAGCGTATCGTACTTTGCGGAAACCTCGCCGGTACCAACCCCGTTGATGGGCAGAATACTGGCCAGGGCGTTGACGGTTACCATCGCCACATAGGCGATCAGGATACTGATTTTTTGTCCCGTACCTTTCACAGCTACGTTCATTTTTTACCCTCCTTCTCGTATGGGAAACAGTTTTCCATTGAGTTGTCGAGTTGACGTCGTTGTACCGTATGTGTTCATTGAAAAATCGACTGAATATTGGGCGAACTCCCGATCGCATATTGCCCGCGTCCGGGATGGCTGCCGCCCCTCTTTCACAGCGGCTCCTTCCACGCGATACAGGCGGTTCTTTTACGCTGCTAGTTACACCGCATAGCCTTGGCGCTTCCCAATACCATACTGTAAGTCTTTCGCAGCCGTTTAGGGCTTTCTCAAACCCCGGCGGCAGCGTCGGCACAGGCAGTAGCCTCGGCTTTTGTGTCATAACGCGGTTTACAACGCGTACACTCCACAGCCGTTTCCGTTCAGAAACAGCGTTCCTTTCGTGTTTTACGGCAATTTTCCACCACTTTGCCCAGTTCGCACTGGTAGCAGACCTCGTTGGTCAGCGGACCGCCTGCAAAGAATTCGTCCAGATTGTCCAGCGTCGTTTTGGCGATGTTCTGCAACGCTTCCTCCGTCAGGAATGCCTGATGGGATGTCAGCACCACGTTCGGGCGGGACACCAGCAGCGCCAGCACATCGTCCTTCATGATGTTGCCGGAATTGTCTTCAAAGAAAAGCTCGGCTTCTTCTTCGTATACATCCAGGCCCG
>JAQUXV010000369.1 GCA_028692205.1 Eubacteriales bacterium | reverse complement strand
AAGAAGATACTCTGCGCCATCACGGCCAGAATAATAATGCCTGCCAGCAGGAACAATATCGGGCTGTTGACGTTGAATTCCAAGCGTAGCCCTCCCCTTTGTGAAAGATATGTTTCAGCATATCATAGTCCGCATCCATTCTCAACGGCGGCGTTGTTTTTTCCGCGTTTCTGTTTTCCGCCGCCCGGGCGCAAACCCGGCACTTTCCCGCATCTTCAAGGTGTGTTATAATTGTTGCGTTCACGGTTCATCAAGCGGCAAAGCCGCCGGAAAAGGAAGATATAAAATATGGCCAAGCTTTGGGCGGGGCGCTTTGAAAAGCCCACCAGCGCGCTGCTGGATGATTTTCAATCCTCAATCCCCTTCGATCAGCGGTTGATTCGCTGCGACCTCATGGGCTCCATCGCCCACGCGACCATGCTGGGCGAGCAGGGCATTCTTACCGATGCGGACAGCAAGGCGATCGTCGCGGGGCTTCAGGGAATGCTGGAGGATTACGACGCGGGCAAACTGGCGATTGATCTGGGAGCAGAGGACGTGCATATGTTCGCCGAAACGGAGTTGACAAATCGCATCGGCGAGGCGGGCAAACGCCTGCACACAGGCCGCAGCCGGAACGATCAGGTTGCACTGGATGTGCGCATATACGCGCGCGAAGCCTGCTTAACGGTGGACAAGCTTTTACGCAAGCTTTTGGAGACGCTGCTTACGCTTGCCAAAGCGAATACCCACACGATAATGGCCGGATACACGCACCTGCAGAAGGCGCAGCCGGTTACGCTGGCGTTCCACCTGATGGCATATTTTCAAATGTTCAGGCGCGATGTAAAGCGCTTCCGGCTTGCGTTTGACGAGGCGGATGTGATGCCGCTGGGCAGCGGAGCGCTTGCGGGCACCACTTACCCGCTGGACCGCGAACGGGTGGCGGAACTTCTGCATTTCAGCGCGGTTACCGACAATGCCATGGACGGCGTAAGCGACCGCGATTTTCTGCTGTCGTTCCTCTCCGCCGCCTCCATCTGCATGATGCACCTGAGCCGTTTCAGCGAGGAGCTGATTCTCTGGTCCAGCAACGAGTTCGGCACCGTAACAATGGACGACGCGTTTTCCACCGGTTCCAGCATAATGCCGCAGAAAAAGAATCCCGACGCCTGCGAGCTTACCCGCGGCAAAACCGGGCGCGTATACGGCGACCTGATGGCGCTTCTGACCGTGATGAAGGGCATTCCCTTGGCCTATAACAAGGACATGCAGGAGGACAAGGAAGCGTTTTTCGACGCGTATGATACGCTTTGCAAATGCCTGCCCACCTTTACCGCCATGCTGGCGGGCGTTACCTTCAACACCGATGTAATGGCCAAAAGCGCCGCGCTTGGCTTTACCAACGCGACCGATCTGGCTGATTATCTGGTCGGCAAGGGCATGGCCTTCCGGGATGCGCATCACGTAAGCGGAACGCTGGTCGGCAAATGCGTGCATGAGGGCCGGGAGCTTGCCGACCTTACGCTGGACGAGCTTCGCGCCGTATCCCCCATTTTTGAAAACGACGTATACGAAGCTATTTCCCTGAAAGCCTGCGTGGAACGGCGCAGCCTGCGCGGCGGCCCGGCCCCCTCCGCCGTAGAAGCCAGTATCCGCCGCGGCGAAGCATGGATGGAAACCATGCTGGACGAAGCCCGTCGCTGAAATACCGCAATTAACATATTCCACACAGGGAGGAACCGAAATGATGGTTTGGGAACAACAGCTCCGGCGGCATATCCGCAACCAGGCGCTCTGGTACGCTTTCGCAGCGGTGTTTCTGCTGGGCGCGTTTATGCGCCATACGCTCGTCTCTTTCAATGTCGCGGATATGAAGTACTTTTACGCGCCGTGGATTGAAGCTTTGCAGGACGGGGGCGTTGCGGCGATTTTACAGCCGGACGCCATGTACAGTTACAGCCCGCTGCACCTTTACCTGTGGGCGCTCGCGGCGAAGCTGCTGCCGCACGGCTATCCCCTGATGATGGCGAAGATCATCGTGTTGGTGATGGAGGCGGCGATGGACGTATTCGCCTGCATGCTCGTTTGGCATGTGCTGCCGAAAGCCCGGCGCAAGCTGGGGCTCTGGCTCGCCTTCACCCTTCTGTGGCTGAACCCCGTTTTATTGCTCAACGCCGCGGGCTGGGGGCAGACCGACGCAAGCTATGCGGCGCTGTGCTTACTTTCGCTTTATCTGTTGTTCAAAAACCGTCCCTCCTGGGCGATGGTCGCCTACGGGTTCGCACTGTCGTTCAAGCTGCAGGCGGTTCTCTTTCTGCCGGTGCTGATGATCGCGTATTTTTGCCGCAAGCAGACGTTCAGCCTGCTGTGGTTCCTGCTTGCCCCCGCCATCTGGCTCGCCACCGGCATCCCGATGGCGCTGTTCGGCGAAAGCCCGCTGTACGCCCTCACCATCTATATGACGCAGACCGATATCAGCCTGAAAGCCACCTTCAACTGCCCCAACGCGTTCGCGCTGCTGGGCGACGCGCTGAGCGCCAAGCAGATGACGCTGGGCATGTGGCAGCGCTACGGCATGGTGATGGCGGTCGGGGCGCTGGGCGGCATGGGTTTTTGGCTTGTTTACAAACGCCGGGCACTCAGCGACCGCACCATGCTGCTGGTAGGCGCGTGGTGCGTGCTGGCCTGCATCTTCTTCCTGCCGCGTATGCACGAACGGTACGGCATCGTGGGCGAGGTGCTGCTGCTGCTGTGGGCGGTAACCGAATGGAAGCCCCGCGCCTTTCTATGGGTGCTGCTGGGGCTGTTGCCCACGCTGAGCGCTTATTGCGAGTATATGTTCCGTGAGCCGATGTTCAGCCTCCAGCTTGGCGCGGTCATGAACCTCGTTCTGCTCGGCGCGCTGACGTGGGAGCTGGTACATGCCGCCAACGCCGATCCATCCATGCCTGAAATCATCCCCCATTAAAAACGCGTAACCGGGCATTGGTTTCGGGGCGCATACACACGTAACCGCCGCCTGGACAACCGCGCCTTTTTTACGATGGCCCCGATAGCTTTTATCCCGGCAGCAACGGCACGACAGCGCGATACTCATTGAACCATTCACGATGGTTGAACGTTCAAAGCGTAGGAGGGTTTTCATGCTCAGTCAATACGCGAAACGCCATTCAACCCTGTTGCTGGCGTTGTTCTGGCTTACGCTCGCCCTCGTGGGGTTGCTGACCGTACCCTCGTACGGCCAGCCGTGGGACGAGCTGTGGGAAATGGACATTCTGCGCATGAATTACAACCAGTATGCGTCCGCCTTCGGCAGCGACAGCCGAATGGCGCTCACCTCCTCCATGGAAGCGCCCACCAGCGGATTGATCGCCGACAGCGAGGAGCGCGACCACGGCGAATGCGCGTACTATCCCGTGGTTGC
>JAQUXV010000368.1 GCA_028692205.1 Eubacteriales bacterium | reverse complement strand
CGCCTGCCGGTAATGCCCCCTCCAACCGGTACGGAATCGCGGCGGCGCAGGGTTCTTTTCCCTCCGTATACAACCCGGCTTGAGCAGCGCAGGCACCCCTGCCGCGCATGATTCGCCGATAAGCGCCGACTCCCGCCAGCCCACAGCGCATTGGTGTATCCAACAGGCGGACCTTGCGCTGTGCGCTTCGTGTTCCAGCAGGCGGGAAAGCACACTCGACCAGCCGTTACCGCATCGTGCGGCGGGTTTTACAGGCTCCCCGATGAAAGAAAAAGGATGCGTGCGTAAGATGTTTTTCTTGATATACGCACAAACCGAAGCGGCAACTACTCCTCATCAGGAGTATCCTAAAGCAGGCATCCAAAGCGCCCGCGTATGGGCTGTTTTTCTTGATAGGCACACCTTCTGAAGCAACTGCCGCACTGCGCTGGAAGCATTCCACAGCGGGCATTAAAGTGCCCGTACGTACACCGCTTTCTTGATAGGCACAACTGCTTATGCAGCAGCCACGCCGCGCCGAAAGCGCCCCAAAGCGGAGGTAATGGTGTGGCGGCGCGCCGGAGGATTGCCTTACAAAATCGCATTCCTGTTTTACGCGCCTGTTTGCGCTCATGCGAAAAGGCGCGGAACGTACCCGTTCTTCTCTCGTCGCACGCGGCGGTTTTTTTCGTATCCCAGCAATGGGGATATCCCAATTTTTCCGCAATCCCACAGCGGAGAGATCCCAAAAGCCGGTTCTCCGGCTGCCGGACTTGAAAAGCAAACCAAATAAAGAGCAGCCGCTCCTTACGGAAACGGCCGCCCTGGCTGCGTGTTTTATTATAACGGGAAAGTTACCGTTGGGGTTATAGCAAGATGGAATATAGATATTCCATTATCGAAATAACGTAATCGGTAAAATGATACTGATTTCTCCATTTACGCCAACCCGGCGGCGGTTGCCCCCGCATCCATCAGGCCGGATGTTGTTCCCCTGCCGCCAAAGAAGGCTTCCGCCGCGCCCTTGCTTTCAGGCAGGCCCGTTGGCCCGCGCCGCTCTTCCCGCCGCTGCGCAGTCAATGCACATCCATAAAGGCGACCTCGTTTTTTGCCGCGTACAGCCGATCCACCAGCCGCCGATCCAGCTCGGTAAAGCGGTAACCGGTCGGGTATACCAGCATATCCTTAAAACGGTGGTTGGGCGCTTCGCATTTCCGCTGTGCAAGGGCATACCGTTTCAGCAGCCCGGCCGGCAGAGGCGACGCCCAAAGGTAGGCGGTCGGCAGCCGGGAAAGCAGCTCGAACTGGTTGGCGCGGTCAAACAGGTACACATGGCGGTCCGCCAGCAGCGGGTCCCGGTTCTGGATGGTTTCGTTGGCGGACAGGTACGGCACATACGAATCCCCATAAACGATCTCAATCCCCTCGCGCAGCTGTTCCAGCGTCACCACGGGGGCCTGCGCCAGAGAATGCTGCTGTGAAAACAGGGCCAGATAATCGCTTTCCCAAATCAGCTCGCCTTCCAGGCGGCGTTCTTTGAGCGCATCCAGAAAATACGCCTCGTACAGCGGCTGGTAGCGGATGACCGCCAGCTGGCACTGCCCGTTGGCAACGTTGTTGATGGCCTGCAGGGAATTCGTTTCCTGCATACGGATATCGATTCCCTTGCTTAAATCCAGCCGCGTCATGAAGGCGGCGAACCCGTCCGCCAGATAGCTGCATCTGGGCAGGGAGAACCGAAGCGAGAGCGTTTCGGTTTGCTCCGGCGTGCGGATGGCCTCCACCTTCTCCAGCTCCGCCACAATGCGGCGTGCTGAAACCAGCAGCTTTTTCCCTTCCGGGGTCGGGATAACCCCTTTGGGGCTGCGCTCGAACACGGCGTAGCCAAGCGAATCTTCCATTTCCCGGATGGCCTTGCTCAAACTGGGCTGGGAGATGAACAGCCGCTCGGCCGCCCGCGAGATGGAACGCTCGCGTTCCACCACCAGCACATAATGGAAATACAGCGTATTCACGAAGATACCCCCCTGTTCGGGTTCAGCTCCTCCTCCAAATGGTTGGAGAGGATGGCCAGCGACACGGCCATATTTTCGTTTTGCACCAGCACGTCGCCCGGCACGGACAGGTGTACCGGCGCAAAGTTCCAGATCGCTTTCACTCCGCCGGCCACCAGCTGATCGCACACCAATTGCGCCTGCTTCGCGGGCACCGTGATAATGCCGATGTGGATGCCCATGCGCCGCGCCGTATCGCTGATTTTCGCGGCGGCCAGCACGGGCTTCTGGTTCACGGTCGTGCCGACGAGCGCCGCATCGTTGTCAAAGGCGGCCACAATGTTCAGGCCGAAAAGGGTAAAGCCCTCATAGTTCAGCAGCGCCTGCCCCAGAGAGCCTACGCCCACCAGAATCGCATCCTTCGTGTTGCGGAAGCCCAGATAGTTTTCTATGCTGGCAATCAGCTCCTCCACGCCGAAGCCGTACTTCGGTTTTCCCGGCGTGGTGCTGACGGCGGCAAAATCCTTGCGCACCTGTATTTCCGTAAGCCCGAAATAATCGGCGGTTTTCGACGCCGATATGCTGCGCACGCCCTCTTCCTGAAGGGAGCGCAGATAATACAGGTACGAAGGCATCCGCTGCAGCGCCTGCAGCGAGATCACCGGCCCGCTGAACGGAATATGCTTTGTCATGTTCGAATCCCTCGATTGCTTCGGTCTTGGATATCGTTCTTGCAATATCGAAATTTTACCATTACACGGAAAACGTGTCAAGCGGCGCAGCTCCCGAGGCCTGCGCGGAGGCGCAAAGCCCGGCAGCTTTCAACGGGGGTGCCTTTCCGCCGCCGAAAAGCTGCTAAATACGCGCGTATTTCAAATCGGTGCCGCCCCGTATGCGCCGGATCACGAGCGCAGGGGATGCGGGCCGGAAAAGGTGATTCGAACAGGGATTTTCGGCACTATACCGGCAAGGCCAAGGTAACCGGAGCGGGTTTTATTTGGCGCATGCCAAACGGCGGAAACTCCGCAAGACTTTGCAATCTACGGAGTTCCCGCCCCAAAGGGATGAAAATTTCAAACCAAATGTGCCGCCTTATCAACGGGGTTGCCGTGAAGCAGCTGCACCCAAGCTTCGCTCCGGTCAGGCCGCCGTCCGCCCGCCGGGCGGCTTACTCCCGATTTTCCCGCCTCACTTGTTCGCCTGCGAAAGGCTTTGCTCAATTGCATACGCCAAAAACCCGGCGCAGGTGGCAAATGCCTCGCCCGTTTCGCAGACCCCGGTTTGCTCGTTCACACTCTCGCAGGCGACACCGTTGTCCATTTGCGTGCGCTTCAAATGCGCAAACCCTTCGCGGGCGTGCCCGCTCAGGAGGCTATTGCAGATGGAGAGCACCCACGGGTGCGGCGCGTGCCTGCAGCCAATTTCCGCAATCGGCG
>JAQUXV010000367.1 GCA_028692205.1 Eubacteriales bacterium | reverse complement strand
AGCGACGGCTTCACGGTTTCGGCCAGATCGATCAGCATTTCCGAAAAGGTTTCCACACTGGGGCGCAGATAATGCCACTCCGGCTTCTGCAGGCCGGGGATGCAGCCGAACAGGTTTTTAACGCCTGCGCTTAGGGTGGTGAGGCCGTGTGTTTTCAGCTTAGGGCAGTTGATGATAAAGTCCGCGTCCAATACCGGCTGGATGATGTTAAAACCGTTCATAGCGGAGGAATCCGTGTTCTCATTCAAGGTCAGCACATCCGAAAGCGTATTGAACCGGCTGGCTGCGTAGGCTTTGCGCAGCGCGTATGCGGTGTAAACGCCGCCGGGACTGTCCGCCAATACGATACGCTTTACCCCAAGCTCCCGCAGGCGGCGCGAAATGGCGCGCAGCAACGCGGGGTGCGTGGTCACCGCGAGAGCCGGGTCGCGCCCGGACAATAGATTGGGTTTCAGCAGCACGCGGGTTTCCGGCGTAAGGTCCCGATCGACCTGTAAAACTTCGAAATGGGAGCATACGGCGCGGTAAAGCGCCTCGTCGTTATAGTCCGGCACGCGCCGTACAGATACGGTTGTCACAAAAATACCCCTTTTCCTGCGAGTGTTCCGGGCGGATTACGCTTTATCGGCCGACCCGAAAAGGTTGATTTTTGCTTCCGTCGCCGCCTGCATGGCTTCCACCTGATAGGGAATCAGGTCCATTATGGTGCTCTTGCCGTCGGCAAGCCCGCGCCGCGCGCCCTCCGCGCCGGCGGTGTTCAAATCGGTAAAAATGTTGATTTTACTGATGCCACACTGTATGGCGTGGCGGAAATCCCCATCGGTGAGGCCGCTGCCGCCGTGCAGTACGAGCGGCGTTGGGATCAGCGAAGCGATAGCCTCAATGCGCTGAAAATCCAGCTTTGGCGGGAATTTATACGCGCCGTGCGCCGTGCCTACGGCGATGGCCAGCGCATCCACGCCGGTGCGGGTAACAAAATCAACGGCTTGAGCCGGATCGGTATAAAAATCGGAAGGCGAACAGGTTTCCTGCGTGTCGGAACCATCCGCGTTGCACACATGGCCAAGTTCCGCCTCCACTGTCGCGCCGAACGCGTGGGCGATTTTAACAAGCTCGCTTACGTTGAGAAGATTTTCCTCGTAGGAGAGAGTGGAACAATCGTACATAATAGAGGTAAAGCCGTACTGCAGCGCCTGCATGCACTTTTCAAACGTCAGACCGTGGTCGTAATGCAGCACCACGGGCACCGATGCGCGCTTTGCCATGGGCAAAAGCAAATCGGCGAGCGTTTGCAGGGGCGCATAGGGCAGCAATACTTCTGCCGTGCCGATGATGACGGGAGAGCGGAGTTTTTCGGCGGCGGCCAGCACGCCCCGCGCCATTTCCAGGTTGATGGTGTTGAACAGGCCCACGCCGTAATGGGCTTTGCGGGCCGGAAGCAGAACATCGTTCAGAGTAGCAAGCATAAACAGGTTCCTCCTTTATTTCATCGAAAGATAGGTGCGGTTGGCGCCGAAGAAAGCCTTTCCGCGCTCCGCTGCGACGGTCGCCGGAATCGTTGTGTGGCGACCGGCTGTTCAGTTGGTTTTCCAACCGTCGGCGAGCCGCCTGTCCAGTTGCGCAAAGGGCAATAAGCCGCTTAAAGCGTCGCAGACTTCCACGCAGCAGGCGCCTTCCGCTGCCGCACGGCTCACACAGGTTTCCGGTGGCAGCCGTTCCAACAGGGAGGCCAGAAACGCGGCGATGCTGGCGTCTCCCGCGCCGGTGGCGGAGACGACTTTCCGGGCACGATACGCGGGTTGGAACCCCTCGCGGTCGGCCCACGCCTCCGTGGAAAGCGGCAGGGAGCCGATGGCGGAGGCAGCGGCGGTGCGGTAGTAGATGCCGCGCGCCCCGCACTTGATCAGCACGATCTTCGCGCCCATCGCAAGCAGCGTTTCGGCCAACGGGGCTACATCCGCATGAATATCCAGTGCATCGGTCACATCCTGACCGTTTGCGCGCGCAAGCCATTCCGCGTGGCGCGGACGGTCCAACATAAAGCAGACCTCCTCCGCACTGGGCAAAAAGCAGTCTACCTGTGGCAACACGGCTTGCAACAGGGCGCTCCAGTCGGTTTTCGCAGCCTCGGCATGGGGGTCGATGGCCGCCATGTCCATAGACGTCATCAGCCCCAGCGATTTTGCCCGGCTGAACAGGGTATACAACTCCGCACCGTTGTCGCGGCATACGTGGGGCATCAGCGAGGGATAACCGAAATGTAAAAGCCGCGCGCCCGCGAGCTGCGCATCCGGAACATCAGCCTGCGTAAAACGCTCGTTTGCGCCCGCGTGGTGCAGAAAAATTCGGTCCACATTCGGCGGCGCAAGCACAATGGAATAGGAAGTTGCGCTTTCCGCATCCTCGGTCAGCGCGCACTCCGCGCCGGAAGCACAGGCCAGCTTGCGAACCAGAGCGCCGAAGGCGTCCGCGCCTACGCGCGCAATCAGCCGCGTAGATACGCCCAACAGCTGCAGCGCCATGCCGGTGTTGGCAACGCAGCCGCCCGTGTGAACATCCGCCGCGCCCACGCGCACCAGTTTGCCGGGCCGGAGCAGGCTTTCCAGCGTACCGGCATTTACGCCGTCCAACGCGGGCGTAATATCAAGGCAGATGTGCCCCGCAACCACTACCGCGGGAACATCGACAGGAGCCACACAACCCACCTCCAACTGAGAATGCATATGGAACCATAAACGCACATTTTGTGATCAGAATACTCCTTCTTTCGCGAAAAGAAAAGCCCGTTCCTTCCAAAAATGGGAAAACGGGCCGGAAACATACCCGAAAAGCGAGCATGTCCGAGTGGCCCAGTGGGGAATACCGGGCGATTTACGGCAGCGGTAGGGGAGAGAAGAATTTACAAACCCGCGCCGGGCGGATGCCCGACGCGGGTTTGTAACAAGGCGGAAGGGCGAGCCCTTATGGCTCGTACCGGCACTGGGACAGCGCATCGGATATGGTTTTTTCGTACGCCTGATTGCCGTATTTATCCACATCGCCCTTATCCTTTGCGCCGTGGGTAAGGCAGCCCGCGCCGCCGATGCATCCACCCACGCAGGCCATGCCCTCTACAAAATTCTCTTTCAGCACGTTCTTGCTTTTCTTAAGCAGGGCAACGCGGCATTCCTCAATGCCGTCACATACAACGGGGTTGAGCGGAAAATCGCTTTTCTGTTCGGACAGCGCCTGCTTCACCGCGTCGCTCAAGCCGCCGCTGCGGGCGAAGATACGCCCGAAGAAGGACGCGTTATCCAACACATCTTCCGGTAATTTGGCAATTTCAAAATCACGGCTGTCGATCCACGCCTGCAGCTCCTCAAAGGTCAGCACGCAATCCACATACGGCGAAACTTCCGGTTTTTGGCGCTCCAGCTTCT
>JAQUXV010000366.1 GCA_028692205.1 Eubacteriales bacterium | reverse complement strand
AACCGCTATCTGGAAGCGCTGGGCTTTACCGACCATGGGCCGAGGCACCTGAGCTTCGTCAGCCGCACGGCCAGTTACATATTAAAGGCGCTCGGTTACAGCGAGCGGGAGGTCGAGCTGGCGGCCATCGCAGGGTGGGTACACGACGTCGGCAACAGCATCAACCGCCACGACCACGGGCCCAATGGCGCCGTAATGCTCTTTCCCATCCTGAAGGAAGCGGGCATGAGCATCCCGGACGCGGTAGAGATTATCACGGCGGTGGGCAACCACGAGGAGCAAAGCGGCAGCGTATCCAGCGCCGTCAGCGCCGCGCTGGTGATCGGCGACAAGAGCGACGCGCACAAGAGCCGCGTGCGCAACGGCCGCCCGGACCCGACCGACGTGCATGACCGCGTGAATTTTTCCATTCAGCAAAACAGCGTGACCGTGGACCGGAAAAACCGGCTGATTCGCCAATCGCTGACGATGGATAACTCCAGCAGCGTACTGGAATACCTGAGCATTTACTTGCCTCGCATCCTGATGTGCGAAAAGGCGGCGGCTTTTTTGGGGCAGGAGTTTCAACTGGTGATTAACGGCCACGCGGTCAACAACCAGTCGCCCGAGCCCCAGTGCGTGCCGCAGTAACGGCGGCCCGCCGCCCGCAGGGCAGGCGGATAAACCCCGACCCGGAAAGCGAGGAAACCGTTCCATGATCTGTAAACGCTGCGGCAGCTATCTGGAAGAGGACGAAATCATCTGCCCCGTATGCGGCACGGTGGTTCGCCATAGCGAGCCGGGGGGCGAAACCGGTGTGCGCGCCATGCGGCAGGGCCGCCGGAACAGCCCCGTGCCGGTTCTGCCGGACGAGCCCCGGAATGATGTGCCCGAATACGGGGATTACGACAATTCTCCCCTGCCGGTGGAGCAGGAGCGCGGCGTTCGCCGCAAACCCGCCTCCAAGCCCATGCTGGAGTCGTTCGCCAGCCGCCCGAACACCCGCCGAGGCGTGCCCGTAAACGGCAGGGGTAAGGCGCGGCAGGTGGTATCCAAACACGGCAAGGCCAAGGCGGTATCCCTGCACCCTGTAAACTGGATGAAAATCGCGGTGGTCTGCGTGGCGGTTGTAGCGGCGCTGGGCATCGGGTACATGATTTACCTGAGCACGTCCGATACCGGACAGCGGATGGTTGCCCGCAAGCACGTGATCGCCGCGAACGAAGCGCTGCTGGAACTGGCATCCAGCACCGATACCGTGCGCGAGACCGCGCGCGACGAAGCCCTGAAAAACCTGAGCGATGTGACGGCGCAAACGTATTGGCTGGTCGGACAGGAGTATATGGACGCGGGCGATATGGACGACTCCATTATGGCCTTTCGGATCGCCGATATCCTGGACCCTGAAAACTACGACGGCCTGATGCTGTTGGGCAACGCCTACGAATACAACGATATGGACGAGCAGGCCGAGGCGGTTTACCAGAACCTGATCGACACCGTAAGCCCCGCGAGAAGCGAAGCGTATTCGGCGCTGATCAGCCTCTATCTGGATAACGACCGTGATCCCGAAGCGGCCGACATGATGCTGCTGGCTTATACGAACACCGAAAAGGACAGCTTCCGGCAGGAACGCAAGGAGTTTATCCCCAATTCGCCGGAGGTGGATACCGACCACCTTTCAGGCCGCTATGAGCTGGAGCAGTATATCACCCTTACGTCGCCGCAGGGGTATGATATTTATTACACGCTGGACGACGCCGTTACCCTGCCGGATGGCGGCGAACTGGTAAAGAACGATACCGTTACGATTCCGGAGGGTACCTACAATCTACGCGCCGTATGCGTGGCGGATGATCTGGTAAGCGACGTGATGAGTGTGTCCTATACGATTTATTATCCGTCGCCATCCGCGCCCAAGTGCAACCTTGCCCCCAACACCTATTCTTCCCTGCGCACGGTACAATTGCGCGCGGGCGTCAGCACCGATACGGCGGAGCAGCGCAAAAGCAAAACCGCCGACCAGCTTGCCAAGGAAGACACCCAAACCTTCTATTACACCATCGACGGTTCCATACCCGACCCGGAGCTTAGCCCCGTATATGACGGCACGCCCATCCAGCTGCCCAGCGGGCGCGTAATCCTGCACGCCGTGGCGGTAAACGGGTATGGCAAGCAATCGAGCACGCTGGAGGTTGGGTATAAGTTCAACGTGAAGCCGTATCCGCTTGAAATGTATGGCGATGAAGATACCTTCGGCGACTTCAAGCTGATTTCCACCACGCTTGCCGACTTTGAGGATGCATTCGGGCAGCCGAAAACAACGACGGCCACACAGTACCTGACCATGGAAGGCGACGCGCAGCATCTGGAATATCCGTGGGGGTACGCGGTGTTTGTGCTCAGCAATAACCAGTGGCAGCTGGTACGCGTGGAAATGGACAGCAAGTTTACCTCCATGCCGCGGGGCGTGGGGCTGGGCAGCAGCGAAAGCGAAATCACCGGCGTTTACAAGGATATGGGCATGCTCCCCAACCAGGACGACAGCCGCAACCTGTATTACAGCGATCCCGACGTCGGCGTGATTTTGCAAAATGACGATGGAACCCGCACCGTGCAGTATACCTGCAAAACCACGGACAGCAAGATATGGGTATTGCAATACCACCTGAAAAATGGCCGCTGCGTGAAGATCGATCACTATTACAAGCCGTAATACTCCGCCGGAGGCACCCGTGCCCGAAAGCGGAACCGATGAACAGGCCCCTCCGGACGATACGCCCGGAGGGGCCTGTTCATCGGTTTGAAGATTCGTGTTTCGAATCCGCTCGGGTTCGCACAGGCAAATGAGGAAAAAGAACGCGTTCGCTGCCGTGCGGTAATGCTGCCGGATTGGGCGGATGGAACTGAAGAAGTCGCACGCAGCTGCGAGAAAGGCAAATACCCAAAGCCGGCGCAAAGAATGTCGAAAGTAAGCGGGAGGCAGGGGTTCCTTGCCTGCCTGTAAGCCGCTTCGAAAAATGGCAACGTGCCAAACTCAGAATAAAAAACGCTTACAGTGCGCGGGAGGCAGAGTTCCTTGCCTGCTCGTAAGACCTTTCATGAATAGGGGTTCTCAAGTCAGGCGCAAAGAACGCTGACCGCGGGACAGTTTTTCCACCTGCCTGTGTAAGCCGTTACTGGAATGGAGCCGCTTCAGGCCCGGCGAAAAGAGGGTTAACAGTGCGCGGGGCAGAGTTCCCCATTGATCCGTAAACCATTGCGAAAATTGCAGCACCTGAATCCCAGCCAGGAAACGACGAAAACGTGCGGGGGTGAGTATCCCGCTTGCCCGTAAGCTGTTTCAAGGATTGCATCGGTTAATCCCGGCGCAAAGAACGCTAATGGCATGCGTGAGGCAGGGTTTCCTGCTTGCCCGTAAGCTGTTTCAGGGATGGCATTGTGCCAA